>CAJXSB010000122.1 GCA_913060435.1 uncultured Desulfococcus sp. | reverse complement strand
GACCGGACAACGCGATGGGGGCGCCCCCCGGGGGGTGCCCGCTGCCGGGCGCCCCGACAACGGAAGGACCGCGCTACCATATAAAGGAGATTTTCATGCCGAACACCTTCGAGGGCAAGCTGATTGCGGAGGGAAAAAAATTCGCAGTCATCGCCAGCCGATTCAACGACTTTATCACCGACCGCCTGGTGGGCGGCGCCATGGATGCGCTGGCCCGCTCCGGTGCGGATGATGCGGACATCGACATCGTCAAGGTTCCGGGTGCATTCGAAATCCCGCTTCTGGCAAAGAAACTGGCGGCCAAGGCCCGTTCCCATGCCATCATCTGCCTGGGGGCCGTCATCCGGGGATCCACATCCCACTATGACTATGTCTGCGCCGAAGTGTCCAAGGGCATCGCCCAGGTCACCATGGAATCCGAGGTGCCGGTCATCTTCGGCATCCTTACCACGGACACCATCGAGCAGGCCATCGAACGGGCCGGAACCAAGGCCGGCAACAAGGGATGGAGCGCCGCCGTCAGCGCCGTCGAGATGGCCAACCTGATGGATGTCGTTGACCAGGCATAATCCATGAAAAACCGTCGCAGATCACGGGAGGCCGCCCTTCAGGCCCTGTACTACATGGACGCCCGCAACAATCTTTCCCTGGAAGCGCTGGCGCTTTTCCAGCGCTGTTTTGCGCTTTCGGAAAAGGTGCAGCCGTTTTTTGAGACCCTCACGAGGGGGGTCATGCGGAACCGGCGCCAGATCGACCAGCTGATCGAACGCTTCTCGAGCAACTGGAAAATCAGCCGGATGGCCTGCGTCGACCGGAATGTCATGCGGATCGCACTCTACGAGATCCTCTATCTCGACGACATTCCGGAGAAGGTGTCCATCAACGAAGCCATCGACATCGGAAAAAAGTTCGGGACCGAGGATTCCGGGGCCTTTATCAACGGGATCCTCGACAGCGCCCACATCGCCATCAAAAACAAGGAGATCCAGGTCGAAGGCGAATCGGATGCAGCCATTCCCGAACGCATCCCCGCGGCAGACGCCATCGGTCCATCGGAGAGTGAGCGTGGGCCGGGAGCCTCATTTTCGCGTGTCCGGGGACGGCCGGGCGTGGTCAGGCGACGGGGCACGGCATCTCCTCCGGCAACGGACGAAACGCAGAAGAAATAAGGAGTCTCACGATTTATGGAAACCAGGAAAATCCTTCTGACAGAGGATGAAATCCCCCGCAAATGGTACAACATCCTTGCGGACATCCAGATGAATCCCCCCCTGGGGCCTGACGGCAACCCCATTTCGCCGGACGCCCTGGCGCCCGTCTTCCCCATGAATTTGATTGAGCAGGAGGTCAGCGCTGAAAGGTGGATCGACATCCCCGAACCCGTTCTGGATGTGCTGACCCTCTGGCGGCCCGCACCCCTGGTCCGCGCACGCTCTCTGGAGAAGGCGCTGGGGACCCCGGCCCGCATCTACTACAAGAACGAGAGCGTCAGCCCCCCGGGAAGTCACAAGCCCAACACCGCCGTTCCCCAGGTCTATTACAACAAGGTCTTCGGAATTGAACGGATGACGACCGAAACCGGCGCCGGCCAGTGGGGCAGCGCCCTCTCCTTTGCCTGCGCCCAGTATGGCATGCAGTGCAAGGTTTACATGGTCCGCGTCAGCTTCGATCAGAAGCCCTACCGCAAGGCGATGATGGAAACCTGGGGCGGAGAGTGCGTGTCCAGCCCCAGCACCGAGACCAAGGCGGGCAGGGAGGTGCTGGAGCGCGACCCCGACACTCCCGGCAGCCTGGGCATCGCCATCAGCGAAGCCATCGAGGCGGCCGTCGCCGACGAGACGGGCAAGACCCGCTATTCCCTCGGCAGCGTGCTCAACCACGTCATGCTCCACCAGACCATCATCGGGCTCGAGGCAAAAAAGCAGTTCGATAAGATCGGCGAATACCCGGACGTCGTCATCGGCTGCGCCGGCGGCGGATCCAATTTCGCCGGGCTCGCCTTCCCCTTCGTCCTCGACAAGATCAACGGGAAAGAAATCGACATCCTGCCGGTGGAGCCTGCGGCCTGCCCCACGCTCACCAAGGCGCCCTTTGTCTATGACCACGGCGACACAGCCCGGTACACCCCCCTGATGCCCATGCACAGCCTCGGCCACGCCTTCGTGCCGCCGCCGGTCCACGCCGGAGGGCTGCGATACCACGGCATGGCGCCCACCGTGAGCCAGATCGTTTCCGAGGGCATCGCAACACCCCGGTCCGTGACCCAGCTGGAGGCCCTCGAAGCCGGGCTGCTCGTCGCCAGAACCGAAGGAATCATTCCGGCGCCCGAGACCACCCATGCACTGGCGTGCGTCGTCAGCGAGGCCTTGAAAGCCAAAGAGGAGGGCAAGGAGAAGGTGATCGCCTTCACCTGGAGCGGCCACGGTCTCCTGGACCTCTCGGCATACGAGAAATTCCTCGGCGGTCAGCTGACCAACTATGTCTTGACCGATGAGGAGATCGCACGCTCGGAGAAGATCTTTGAGGGCTTTCCCAAACCAGCGCTGTTGAAGAGCCGCTGATGAAACCCGAGGACCTCGACCGCTTTGAACGGCGCTGTCCCCGCCTCGGGGGGCCGGTATCCTTCCGCTACTGCCTCAGGGCAGAAAATCAGGGAAAGCCGTGCCACAAGACCATCGACTGCTGGTGGGAACATTTCGACGTGGTGACCTTTTTAAAGGAGCACCTGTCCGAGAAGGCCTTCAAGGCCCTCACGGAGCGGCGTCCGATGAACAAGGTCAGCAGTCTGGTGGATCTGATAGCGCAGGCCCGGAACCGCATGGGGGGCAAATGACCCCATCGGGCGGATCACGGGCTGGATGCAAAGGAGAAAAAAGCATGATTTTGGAAAGTATGGAAGTCGGGCCGATTATGGCCAATTGTTATATTCTGGGATGCGAGGAGACCAAGGAGGCCGCAGTCATCGATCCCGGCGGCGATCCCGACCGGATCCTTGCGGCATTGAAACGGCTGGGCCTTACGGTCAAGCTGATCATCAACACCCACGGCCACTTTGACCACGTGGGCGGCAACAAGCGCCTGAAGGAGGCCACCGGGGCAAGGCTCGTGATCCACGAAGGCGACGCCCCCATGCTGGGACATCTCAACCAGGCAGCGGCGTCATTCGGGCTTTCCGCGGAAAACTCTCCGGCGCCCGACGAGATGCCCGGTGACGGCGACACCCTTCAATTCGGGAAGATCACCCTCAAGGTGCTCCACGTTCCCGGCCACAGCCCCGGCGGCATTGCGCTCAGCACCGATGACGCCGTCTTTGTCGGCGATACGCTCTTCTCCGGCTCCATCGGCCGGACAGACCTGCCGGGCGGCGACTACAATCAGCTCATCGCGAGCGTCCGCCTCAAGCTGTTCAACCTCCCGGACAACACCCAGGTCCACTGCGGACACGGCCCGTCCACCACCATCGGCCGGGAGAAGCGCTACAACCCGTTTTTCCGCTGATATGCAACCATCCGGCGCGGAGCCGGCCCCGCTGGTGAAGGCTCCATGCCGGGTGAACACCGTCTCCGGCAGCATGCTGCCGGAGACGGTGCCCCTCCTCTGCAGCCGACCCTGTTTCCGGCGCAGCAGCGCCGGCACTCGCTTCCCGGCGGGTGCTCCGGGTGCCAAAACGAATCCCGGGACCTCGATTTTTTATTTGAAATTCATCGGCAAAGTGCTTTAAATATGCATTGAGGCATATCTTGTGCCGATCGATTCAAACCGTTTCCGCCCGGCAGGGCGTTTTCGTTTGGAATGAAAGCAATACCAATGCAGATAGAGAGAAGACCGACACGGCCGTTACGGGTCGGCAAGGTAACGGTCGGCGGCACAGCCCCCATCGCGGTCCAATCCATGACCAACACGCCCACCGACGATGTTCCGGCAACCATCTCCCAGATCCGGCGGCTCGAGAGCGCCGGGTGCGACATCGTCCGGGTGGCGGTGCCCGACATGGCGGCCGCAGCGGCCATCCGCTCGATCAAGCGGGAGATTACCATCCCGCTGATTGCGGATATCCATTTCGACTACCGGCTGGCCATCGCCGCCGCCGAGGCTGGTGCCGACGGGCTGCGTCTCAATCCGGGCAACATCGGCGGCATGGCCAAGGTGGCCGCCGTCGTAGACTGTGCACGGGATCGGGGGCTGCCCATCCGCATCGGCGTCAATTCCGGCTCCCTCGAGAAGGATATCCTGAAACAGTATGGCGGCGCCACGGCGGCGGGAATGGTGGAAAGCGCCCTCCGCCATGTGAAAATACTGGAATCCTGTGATTTTCATGACATCAAGATCTCGCTGAAGGCATCGGATGTCGCCAGGACCGTGGCAGCCTACCAGCACCTCTCCCGAAAGACCGACTACCCGCTGCATGTCGGCGTCACCGAGGCCGGCGGGCTCTACCCGGGGATCGTCAAATCGTCCCTGGGTATCGGCATGCTCCTCGCGGAGGGCATCGGGGACACCATTCGCGTTTCCCTGACCCGGGATCCCGTAGAGGAGGTCCGGGTGGGATACGAAATCCTGAAGGCGCTTGGCATCCGCCAGCGGGGTCCGGAGATTATCAGCTGCCCCACCTGCGGCCGGTGCCGGATCAACCTGTTCGATGTGGCCGAACAGGTCGAAAGGGCGCTCATGACCGTTGCAGAACCGGTCAAGATCGCTATCATGGGCTGCGTTGTCAACGGCCCCGGCGAGGCCAGGGAGGCGGACATCGGCATCGCCGGAGGGGACGGCGTGGGAATCCTCTTCAAGAAAGGCGAAGTGGTCCGAAAGGTCCCCCACGAAAAGCTGGTCGAGGTCCTCCTCGACGAAGTGGCGCAATGGACCGGCCGCAAGACGATAGAAACCGAATAGATTCGAGAAGGCTCTTGTAAAAAGGAAAGGAACCGTATGGGAACGAAAGCGAAAACGGCAATAACCCCCTCCCGGAGCGAGGACTACGCGGAATGGTATCAGCAGGTGATCAAGGCCTCGGACATGGCCGACCGGTCCCCGGTGCGGGGATGCATGGTCATCAAGCCCTGGGGGTATGCGTTGTGGGAAAATATTGTCCGCGAGCTGGATGACCGGTTCAAGGCTACCGGCGTGAAGAACGCCTATTTCCCGCTCTTCATCCCGATCAGCTTTCTCGAGAGAGAGGCCGAACACGTCGAAGGCTTTGCCAAGGAATGCGCCGTCGTCACCCACCACCGCCTTGAAAAGGGTCCCAACGGGGGCCTCACGCCGGCGGGCGAGCTGGCCGAACCCCTGGTGGTCCGCCCCACCTCGGAGACCATCATCGGGGACTCCTTCGCCAAATGGGTGAGCTCCTATCGGGATCTGCCCCTGCTCATCAACCAGTGGGTCAACGTGGTCCGATGGGAGATGCGGACCCGGATCTTTCTCCGCACCAGCGAATTTCTGTGGCAGGAGGGGCATACGGTCCACGCCTCCGCCGAAGATGCCCTCGAGCGGACCCACCAGATGCTCCGGCTCTACGCCGATTTTGTAGAGAACTGTCTTGGCATGCCGGTCATCCAGGGACGGAAAACCGCATCGGAACGGTTTCCCGGCGCCGTGGACACCCTCTGCATCGAGGCGATGATGCAGGATCGAAAGGCGCTTCAGGCCGGCACCTCCCATTTTCTGGGGCAGAACTTCGCCAAAGCCTCGGACATCAAGTTCCAGACCGCCGAAGAGAATGAGGAGTTCGCGTGGACCACCTCGTGGGGCACCTCCACCCGGATGATCGGCGGACTGATCATGATCCACGGGGATGACGACGGCGTCATTATGCCGCCCCGGGTCAGCCCCGCCCACCTGGTGCTGCTCCCCATCTTCAAAAGTGACGACGAACGCGCCAAGGTCATGGAATTTACGTCACGCCTCGCGGAGGAGCTCCGCGGAATCTACTATCACCACAACCGCATTCGCGTCGAGATCGACGACCGGAACATCGGCGGTGCCAGGGGATGGGACTGGATCAAGAAGGGCATCCCGCTCCGGGTGGAGATCGGCCCCAGGGATATCGCGGAGAATGCGGTCTTTGTCGGACGGCGGGACCAGGCCCACCGCCAGAAAACCTCCATCCAGCGCGACGTCTTCGTCAACACCGTCGGGGATCTTCTGGACGAGATCCAGCAGAACATCTTCCGTCGGGCCGAGGCTTCCCGCAACGAGAATACCCTGGAGATCGACGATCGCGAAGATTTTTACCGCTTCTTCACGCCGACGAATGTCGAAAAACCGGAAATCCACGGCGGCTTCGCCCTCAGCCACTGGTGCGGAGACGCATCGTGCGAGGCGAAGATCAAGGAAGAGCTTGCGGTCACCATCCGCTGCATCCCCCTTGACAACCCTGCCGAAAAGGGTCGCTGCATCTGCTGCGGGAAGCCGTCGGGCGAGCGCGTGGTCTTTGCCAAAGCCTATTAACAGAAGTCAAGGAAAGCAGGCATCATGGTTCGTATCAGCGACATCATTGACCGGATGATCGAAAGCAACCCGGATGCGGATATCGATCTCATCGACCGCGCCTACATTTACTCCGCCCGGGTTCACGATGGACAGGTCCGCCTCTCTGGAGAGCCGTACCTGTCCCATCCCCTCGAGGTTTCGGCGATCCTTGCGGATATGAACCTTGATGCCGTCTCCATTGCGGCAGGGCTCCTCCACGACGTGGTTGAAGACACCCACGCCACCATCATGGACATCAGCGAGATCTTCGGCGCCGACGTCGCCCACATCGTCTCGGGGGTGACCAAGCTGAGCAAGGTGGAAACCCACAGCGCCCACCAGCGCCATGCCGAGAGCATCCGGAAGATGATCCTCGCCATGGCCAACGACATCCGCGTTATCCTCATCAAGCTGGCCGACCGTCTTCACAACATGCGGACCCTCGGATTCCACAAAAGCGACAAGAAGAAACGAGAAATTTCCCAGGAAACCCTCGACATCTACGCCTCCATCGCCTCGCGCCTCGGGATCTACTGGATGAAGCGGGAGCTGGAGGACACCTCGTTCATGTACATCATGCCCGACGAGTACAACCGGATCAAGGGGCTCGTGAGCAAAGACCGCGAGGAGCGGGAAAACTACGTCGACACCGTCAAGGGACTCATCCGCAAGGAGATGGACGCCGCAAACCTGAAATGCCATGTTCTGGGCCGCTATAAACACTTCTACAGCATCTACCAGAAGATGATCACCCAGAACCTTGAATTCGAGGATGTCTACGACATCATCGCCTTCCGGATCATTATGGAGACCAAGCCCCAGTGCTATGAGGCCCTGGGCATCCTCCACGCCCTGTGGAAGCCCATCGACATCAAATTCAAGGACTATATCGGGCGGCCCAAGCCCAACATGTACCAGTCCCTCCACACCACCGTCATCGGCCCTTTCGGCGAACGGGTGGAGATCCAGATTCGAACGTGGGAGATGGACCGGGTGGCCAAATCCGGCATCGCCGCCCACTGGAGCTACAAGGAGGGAAAAAATCCAGACCAGAGCGTCAGCGAAAAATTCGCCTGGATTCAGAATCTCATCGAAAACCAGGCCAACATCGAAAACCCCGATGAATTCCTGGAGAGTGTACGGATCGATCTCTTCCCGGATGAGGTCTATGTTTTCACGCCCCAGGGCCAGGTGAAATCCCTGGTCAAGGGTGCGACGCCGGTCGACTTCGCCTACCTGATCCACACCGAAGTCGGCAACCAGTGCGTCGGGGCCAAGGTCAACGGGCGCATGGTCCCCCTCCGCTCCGAGCTGAACACCGGCGACATCGTCGAGATCATCACCAACAAGAACCACCAGCCCAGCAAGGACTGGCTCAGCTTCGTCAAGACCGTCAAGGCCCGCTCGCGGATCCGGCAGTGGATCAAGACCCAGGAGAAGGAGCGGAGCATCTCCCTGGGGCGGGAAATGTGCGACAAGGCCTTCCGGAAGCAAAAGCTCAACTACAACGACGCCATCAAGAGCGAAGAGATGGAGAAGGTGATCTCCGACTTCGGGTTCAAGAGCCTGGATGATCTGATCGCCAATGTAGGATACGGCAAGATCACGCCGCTGCAGGTCGTGCGGAAATTCATGCGGAAGCCGGTGAAAGATGAGGAAAAGGACGACACCATCCTCGACAAGATCATCCACCGGGTGCGAAAGAAAAAGACGAAGACGGGGGTAACGGTCAAGGGGATCGACGATGTGCTGGTGCGATTTGCCAAATGCTGCCAGCCGGTGCCGGGGGATCCGGTCATCGGCTACATCACCCAGGGGCGGGGGGTCACCGTCCACCGGGTCAACTGCGTCAATGCGCTCAAGGTCAACCCGGACCGGCAGATCGAGGTGGAATGGAACGATACGTCAACCGAAGAAACCTACCCGGTCAAAATCCATATTCATTCCTTCGACCGGGTGGGCCTCCTGGCGGATCTGGCGGCCAACATCAGTAAAAACGGCGCCAATATCCTGAATGTTCATTCGGATATTCGGGAAAACAGTACGGTGGACACGATCTTTACCCTGGCAATCAAGAACACGAACCACCTCAACCGCGTTCTGGCAGCCATCAAGAAGGTCAAGCAGATCACCAAGGTCGAGCGAATCGAGGGTTAGGCCGCCTTGACCACCCGGCCGCTTTTGATGCACTGGGTGCAGACCACCATTTTCTTTACCTTGCCGCTGTGCATGGCGCGGACCCGCTGCAGATTGGGGTTGAAACGGCGTTTATTGAGGTTGTGCGCATGGCTGACGTTGTTTCCGACCTGGGGACGTTTGCCGCAGATCTCACACATTCTGGACATGATGATCACTCCTTGAAATCGTTGTTATCCTGCTCACTGGCTTCAGGCTGTTTATTTACCGGCCGAACGGTGTCGGACTTCCATTACATACAGCAAAAACGCAATTGGATACTATAAACTCCTGGAAAAGATCTGTAAAGCGATTTTTGCCATGATGCGTGATTTTTCAGATCCATTTTCCAGGTCAGTAGACGAGCCAACCGCTGTCGCCCGCCGGGTCGAGGGCCTCCTCCGTTTCCGCCACCTCGCTTTCCTCGGGGTTCTCCCCCAGCGCCTGTTCACAAAGCGTGATGTACTGGAGCGCCTTCTGGTGGATGCCGACGTCGGGATAATTGGCGAGGACCGATTTGAAACGCTTGAGTGCGGGCCGGTAATGCTCTGCCCTGTAGTAGAACATTCCCACGTAGAACTCGTGCCCGGCAAGGCTTTTCTGGCAGATCTTGATGTTTTCCCGCGCCTTGATCGCATACTCGTCGTCGGGGAACTGGTTCACCAGCCGTGCATACACGGCCATGGCCTTTTCCGCAACGCTTTGGTCCCGGTCAACGGAGTCGATCCGTTCGAAATAGCAGTTTCCGATCTGAAAGATCACGTAGGGGATCGCCTCGTTCCTCGGGTGGAGCCTCTCGAACGATTCGTAGGCGGCGATGGCCTCGTCATACTCCTCCAGCCGGTAGTGGGCGTCGGCGATCTTCAGCTCCGCCAGGATGGCATATTTGCTGTAGGGATACCAGTCTTTCAGCTTCTCGAATGCATTGATGGCCTTGCGGTAGCTGCCGTTTTCGTAGTGGTACATGCCGTCGCCCACCAGATCCTCGGAGCTTTCTTCGTCCGCCGACTGAAACCAGGCGCACCCCGAAAGGATCAGGGCCAGGAGCATCGCCGATGCAAATGCTTTTCTCATATGTCCAACTGCTCGATATAATGTTCCGCCGAATAGGCGGCAAGCGCCCCGTCCCCCACGGCGGTGGCAATCTGGCGGAGCGGCGTGGCCCGAACATCTCCCGCCGCAAAAATGCCGGCGGCGGACGAGGCCATGCGATGGTCCGTCAGGATAAATCCAAGATCATCCCGGTCCAGTTCGTCTCCCAGGAAATCGGCATTGGGGCGGATGCCGATCCAGACGAAAAACGCGTCCGCTCTCAGCGTCCGCGCTTCTCCGTTCTTGAGGTTCCGGATATGGATGTTCTCGACATTGGTGAGGCCGCTGACACCGGTAACCACCGTATCCCAAAGGACCTCGATCTTGTCGCTGGAGAGCGCCCGCTCCTGGAGAATTTTCTCGGCGCGAAACCGGTCTCGCCGGTGAATGAGGTAGACCTTGCTCGCAAATTTCGTCAGGAATACGCTCTCCTGAACCGCCGTGTCTCCGCCGCCAACGGCCGCCACAATCCGATCTCGGTAGAATGGGCCGTCGCAGGTGGCGCAGGAGGAGATCCCCTTGCCGAAGAACTGCTCCTCTCCCGGCACGCCAAGCTTCTTGGGGGAAGCACCGCTGGCGATGATCACGGCGTAAGCCCGGTATGACCGCTCCCCCGCGTGGACGACCTTGACGTGACCGTCCCGGCGGATGGCGTCAACCCTGGCGGTCTCCATTTCAAGGCCGAAATGCCGGGCCTGCTCCGTCATACCCCGAACCAGATCAATGCCCGTCACCCCCTCGGGGTATCCAGGATAGTTCTCGACCCAGTCCGTAATCAACACCTGGCCGCCGGGCAGGTGCCCTTCCAGGAGCAGCGTTTTGAGACGGGCCCGGGCAGCATAGAGCCCTGCGGTAAGTCCGGCCGGGCCGCCGCCAATGATCACGAGATCGAAATCCACTTCTGTCATCCAAAGATCCTCAATGGAGCTCTCGGATCGATGTCATGGCCGCTCCTCCATTCCATGAAGAATCCCGCGATCAGACCAGTTTGTTGATGGCTTCCTCCAGCTTGGCCTTGGCCACCATCCCGGTAATCTGGTCTGCGACCTCACCGCCCTTGAAAAAAATCAGCGTGGGAATGGCGCGGATGCCGTATTTCGCGGGTGTAATGGGATTGTCGTCCACATTGCATTTGGTGAACTTGATCTTAGATCGGAAGAGCACACGTC
>CAJXSB010000121.1 GCA_913060435.1 uncultured Desulfococcus sp. | reverse complement strand
TCCTGCTGGTGGAGCAGAACGCCAACCTGGCGCTGCAGATCGCCCACCGCGGATACGTCATGGAAAACGGACGGATCACGCTCTCGGACGATGCCGGCGCCCTTCTGGCCAACGAAGAGGTCAAGAAAGCCTATCTGGGCATGTAGGCCGAAAACGGCAGGAATGCCCGGATGGCCTCCTTCAGCCTTCGGTCTCCGCCGCTTCCGCCGGCTTCTTCCCGTCGATATCCTTCAACAGGCGGTTGGCAGGAGATGCCCCGGCCGCCCGGTCCATCTCCGAGAGCGCATCGATCAACCCCTCGAACGCCGGCATCGATGCCGTGGGGATCTCGTCCAATCCATGATGGTCCACGGCGTCTGCAACGCTTTTCACCGTCAACAGCGCGACATCCCGGCCGGGCTGCAGGGCCGTGTTTTCCCAATCCCCCGCCCCCGGCGATCCCCCGGAGGACGCGTCGACCTGAACCCGCGAAAGGATGCCCGCCCGGACCAGCACCGCCGTCCGATCCCGCACCGTGGCCGCCGGGAGATTGAGGGCTGCGGCAATGTCGTCGACGTCGGCGGGGGCGCTGCCGTCACAGAACCGCCCTACGATCCATCGGACGATGCCGAGGGAGAGCAGACGGTCGAGGGCGGGGCTTGCCGCGCGGCCGTCCGGGTCAAACGCGTATTGGTCGATGTGCTGGCAGGCCGACGAAATCACCGCCCCGAAAAGGACGATGAGCCAGCTGAGCTGGAGCCAGACCAGAAAGAGGGGAAGCGCGGCAAAAGAGCCGTAGATGGCGTTGTTTTTGGCCACCCCCACCTGGAAATTGATATACCCCCACTGGACCAGCTGATAGAGGGTGCCGGCAATGACGCCCGCCACCACGGCGGGCACGATGCGGACCCGGGTGTTGGGCATCACCATATAGACCACGGTGAAAAGGATCCAGACCAGGAGGTAGGGCAGCAGCTTGAGGCCCATGAAAATCATGGGGCTGAAAGCCCCCAGGATCGACACCTCCCGGGTGATGGTGGTCACCTGGGTCTTGATGAAGACGGTGGCGCTCCCGGCCACGATCACCAGGACCGGCGCAAGGATCATCATCCCCAGATAGTCGCCGATTTTGCGGCCGATGGAACGCCCCTTCTCCACATCCCAGATGGCGTTAAGCGAGCTCTCGATGTTGCCGAGCACCTTGATCACCGCCCAGAAGAGGACCCCGACGCCGACGCCGGCGATCAGCCCGCCCTGGGTGTTGGCGAGAAGGGAATGGGCGAATTCGATCACATGGCTGACCACCGCCTCCTGGCCGGAAAAATTCTTCATCAGCTCGCTTTCAAGCCGCTTTTCAAAGCCGAAGCCCGATGCGATGCCAAACGCCATGGCCGCCACCGGCACGATGGAGAGGACGGTATAGAAGGTCAGGGCCGACGCCCGGAGCGGACACTGGTACTTCCGGAACCCCCGGGCGCTGACCAGCGACACCTGAATCGATTTGACCGCAGCGTTCCGAATCAGCGGAAGCTGCTCCATTCTGATGCGCCAAACGTCAGTCCGGCAAAACTGCAGCATCCTGTCGATGATGCCTCGGAGCTTGTCCATATTATCTGTCCTCCAATGGGATCCTCCAGCAGGAGGGTCACCGCGTCTTGATTCCTCATTCCACTTGATATATACCAGTACGCTATCGCCTGGAAGCCCCAAGAGCGCCGGGCAACCCAGAAACGCACAGCACAGCGGAGCGCCGGACAGCATGCCATGACCCAGGACTGGACAAAAGAGATCCGCTCCCCCGCAGCGCGGGCCCGAGCACCGGAAAGGCCCGTCTACCGCCTGCGGCGCGAGAACAATGCCCGGCGCAGGAATGCCATGACCTTCTCCTGCCTCGGCAAGGTCACCGGCACCACCCCGTCGACCCTCGGGTTCTGGTCCGGCGCTCTCGAACGGGTGCTCCATGATGCATGGCGGCACCGGCCGCCCACCCGGGCGCCCCTGGTCATCGGCCTTGCGGAATCGGGCATCATTCCATCGGCCCTCTTCCATCAGATCCTGCGGCGCCGCCGTCCCGGCGCAGGGTGGATATGCTCCACCCGAAGGCCGTCGGCGGGCATCGTTTTTTCAGAGCACCACTCCCACGCGCCCGACCACGTCCTGCCCTGTCCGGAGACGCGCCCCACGGAGCTCTGGTTTGTAGAAGACGAGATCACCACGGGCCGGACCCTCCTCGGCCTCTCCCTCGAGCTGTGCCGACGGCTGGATCAGCGCTGCGTGCGATATATCGCATTCACCGACGTCCGGACGGCAAAGATGCAGCAGGAGTTCGGCGCCATCCTCTCGGAGTACGGCATTTCCTTCAGCCTTCATACCATATTTCCCGGCGCCCCGGAAGGCGGTGCCGGACCGGAGAGTCTGCGGCTGGACGAGCCCCCCGCGCCAACCGGCCGGGCCCTGGATGCCGACCCCGCCCCCGAATCCGCCTGGCACTTCCCCGACTGCCGTCCGGCGCTGCGGCGGCAGTTCCATACCGACATTCCCCTGCCGACCGGCCTTTCGGGCTCCCTGCTAGCCGTCGGGGAAGCCGTCGACCTGGGGGTGCGGATGATCCAGTGCAACCCCGGGCTGCAGCTCCACCACATCACCCTGAGCCCATGGGAGGTCGACGATGTCCATATCCACAACCGGGTGAAGATCGGGGACGCCTTCTATCTCTACAACCTTCAGAGCCTCCGGCCGCCGCTCCACATCCTGAACGACCCCATGGACGAGGCCGTCGGCCGCGCTGCACGGCACACCCTGGCATCCATGGGATTCCAGGTCCGGCAGCTGATGATCACCCCCTAGACCGGAAGCGAGACCATGCCCCGATCCACCAGCCGCGAGCCGTCGCCGCCCGATATGTGGGGGCAGCGGCTATACGCCCGGCTTCACGAAGAAATCGACCCCTTCTCGGACCGGCAATATTTCCGCCCCCTCGAGCGGGCCTACACCGGCGACAACACCTTCTGGACCGTGCCCTCCCCCGAACCCCGCCTCCCCGACGATTTCTGGGAAGCGGTGGCAGCGCACCTGGGCGATGCCGCCGTGCAGGAGGCCGGCCGGCGCCTGGCCGAAGCCGTTTCCCGCTGGGAGCCCGACGGAAGCCGCCTGGTCTTTGCCGCCATCCTGCGGGCGGGCGTCCCGGTCGCCGACTGGCTGTGCCGGCTCCTGCCCGGGGCCTCGGCCGCCGCCCTCTCCCTCTTTGTGGGGCTGGGCATCGACAGGGTCGCCCTCAGGTCCCTGCAGCATGACTACCCCGACCGCAGGATCGTCTTCGTGGACGGATGGACCGGCCGGGGGGGCGTCGCCCGGGCCATCGCCGCCTTGAATGCGGGCCCCCTGGCCGTCCTTGTCGATCCCTGGGGGTGGGCGGATTTCTCGGGGTCGCCGGAGGACCTCTTCTGCCCCACGGCCTGCTTTACCGGGGTGGCGACACTCGGCTTCTCCCGCACCTTTTTCGTGGACGAAAAGCGCCTTTTCGGGGCCTACCGCTTCCCCGAACGCTACTGCCGGAAGGATCTCGTGGCTTGCTGGCAGGGACACTGCCCCGCTCCGGGCCGCAACGGCCCCCGGACGCTCTCCCCGCCGCAGCGCTTCTTCCGGGAGACCCCCCTCCCGATTCACGCCAACGAGGTCTGCCGGGCCATGATCAACGCCGCCCCGGAAACGCTCTTTTTCCGCGATTCCGCGCCGGCGGCGCAGCAGCGCTACCCCCTGCTCCTGAAGCTTGCGGCCCGTCGAAATGTCCCGGTCCAATACGACGCCGGACACCTCGCCGGCCTCCGCACCCGGGTCGCCTGCACCCTCCGGTCGTCGGGGGCCTGAGCGTGTCAGCGGTGTAAGCATGTCGACAGCAAAACGAGAGGGGATACCCGCCGGCGGAGGTCGCCTGGATTGGGGCTTTCAATTTCAGGCCGCTTGGTATAAGGAAGAATCATCGCCGCGGCGCGGGTCGAGCGGATATTCCGGCCGGCCGCCGCAGCCGCATCCCGCTTTCCTGACGGAGTTTGATCATGCATCCAAAGGCGCTCATTTTCGCCCTGCTCACGATAATCACCCTGGGATGCCATTCGGAACTCCAGCAGCTGCCGTATCAGCAGCTCCTGGACGACCCCGTGGTGGCGTTCGAGGGTAAAAACCAGCGATTCATCTCCTTTTTCGAAACAGAGCCTGTCTTCCGGTTCCGGGTGGAGAACACCAATCCCATGGGCCTCCCCATCAAGGAGATGACCTACAACCTGTCCATTCTCGACCAGAAATTCATTGCAGGCGCCTCGGATCAGGACATCCTCGTTCGGCCGGCCGGCACCGAAATCGTCGAACTGGCCCTGCCGTTCAACTTCATGGACATCTTTGATACGGCTGACGCGTTCCAGAAGACCGGACAGGCACGCTTCGACCTCGCCGGTGTGATGGCCATCGGCCCCTTTTCCATTCCCTATGACATCTCCGGCGAGTTCACCATTCCCCGCATCCCCTCGGTAACCCTGGCGGAAATCAGCACCCGGGACGATTCCCTGCCATTGCAGCGCATGGCCATGTCCGTCATCCTGCACAACCCCAATCCATTTGCGACGCCGCCGGGATTTCTGGATTATTCACTGACGCTGGGGGAGCTGCCGCTGGGGGAGGAGGGGCGCCAGCCGATCCCCGCCATCGGGGCCGGTCAGGAGAAGCGAATCACGCTTCCCATCGACATCCCGCCGGCGCAGCGAAGCCCATCGCTGCAGAAAATGCTGGCGCGGCCCAAGGCCGGCTGCGCGCTTGCGGGAACGATCCGCTACGCCGTTCCGGGCCGCGGGCGGCGGAGCTTTCCGTTCACGGCGGCGGGTGAGGTCCCCCTGATCCCCTGAGCAGCGGCTCCTTCCGGTAGCGCTAGCGGACGATGCATTCCTGCACCCAGGGCGCGCACCGCCGTCTCAGGGCCTCGATCTCCGCGTCGGTGAACCGCCGGGGCGCTTCCTCAAAAAAGGCCGGGTCGAGCACTTCCGCATCCCGAAACTGCTGCAGCACGTAGCGGTCCGCCCCCTGGATCCGGCGGCAGATGCGCGCCAATATCGCTTCGTCCACCAGGGGCCGGACGCAGGTGGTCCGGAATTCATGGGGCAGCCCGGATGTCATGATGTGGCGTATGCTCGCCAGGATCGGCTCCGGACGAATGGATGGATGGATCCGGGGGGAATAACCGGAGGGGGCGGTCTTGATGTCCATGGCAATGCCGTCGACCAGGCCCGACGCAATGAGATGTTCCAGCACCGCCGGTCGGCTGCCGTTGGTGTCGAGCTTGACCGGATAGCCCATCGCCTTGATGTCGGCGCAGAACTCCGGCAGGTCCGCCTGGAGGGTGGGCTCACCGCCGGAGATGACGACCCCCTCCAGAAAATCCCGGCGAACCGAGAGGAATGTGAAGACCTCCTCCGGCGCCAGGGATGGGCGCTCGGAGAGCCGCCCGTTCACCAGCGCCGGATTATGGCAGTAGGGGCAGGTAAAATTGCACCCCGACAGAAAGATCACGCAGCTGATCTTTCCGGGGTAGTCGATCATCGAGCTTTTCTGCAGCCCGCCGATCACCATCGGAGGCGCCCCCTCAGCCCGCGACCTTGAAGGTCTTCCGCCGGGAGAACTCCACCTGCTTGCCGTCGTTCCACTGCTTGACCGGCCGGAGGTACCCCACCACCCGCGAATAGATCTCGGTCTCCCGATCGCAGGTGGGGCAGGCGGCCTGCTCCCCCGAAAGATAGCCGTGAACCGGGCAGATGCTGAAGGTCGGGGTCAGCGTGAAATAGGGCAGGTGGTAGTTCGAGGCGATCTTGCGGATGACGCTCTTGACGGTCTCGATCTGGCTGACGCGCTCGCCCAGGAAGATATGGAGCACCGTGCCGCCGGTGTAGCGGGACTGGAGGTCGTCCTGGAGCATGAGGGTTTCGAAGATGTCATCCGTATAGTTGACCGGGAGCTGGGTGGAGTTGGTGTAGTAGACCTCCCCGGCCTCCCCGCTCCCGCCGCCGGCGCAGATGATCTCCGGGAAGCGCTTCCGGTCCAGCATTGCCAGCCGGTAGGAGGTCCCTTCGGCGGGCGTGGCCTCGAGGTTGAACAGCTCCCCCGTCTCCTCCTGGATCCGGGCCATGGCGTCCCGGATGAAATCCATGACCTTGAGGGCAAAGGCCTGGCCGGCTGGGGTGCCGATATCCTCGCCCAGGAAATTGATGCAGGCCTCGTTCATGCCGATGATGCCGATGGTCGAAAAATGGTTTTTCCAGTAGGTGCCGGAGCCGCTCTTGATCTCCCGCAGATAGAAGCTCGAATAGGGATAGAGATTCTTCTCCGTAAAGGTCTCCAGAACCTTCCGCTTGATGACCAGGCTCTCCTTGGCCGCATCGACCATCTCCGACAGGCGCTCGAAAAACGCCGCTTCGGTGTGGGACGTATATCCGATCCTCGGCAGGTTGATGGTCACGACCCCGATGGAGCCCGTGAGCGGGTTGGCCCCGAACAGGCCCCCGCCCCGCTTGAGCAGCTCCCGGTTGTCGAGCCGCAGCCGGCAGCACATGGAGCGGGCATCCTCGGGCGACATGTCCGAATTGACGAAATTGGAAAAATAGGGAATACCGTATTTTCCGGTCATCTCCCAGATCAGATCGAGGTTGGGATTGTCCCAGTCGAAATCCGGGGTGATGTTGTAGGTCGGGATCGGGAAGGTAAAGACCCGGCCTCGGGCGTCGCCGGCCATCATCACCTCGGCGAAGGCCCGGTTGAGCACGTCCATCTCGGCCTGGAAGTCGCCGTAGGTCTCCGCCTGCTGGGCGCCGCCGATGATCACCGGATGGTCCTTCAGGGTCCCCGGCACGCAGAGGTCCATGGTGATGTTGGTAAACGGGGTCTGAAATCCGACCCTCGTGGGGATGTTGATATTGAAGACGAACTCCTGGATCGCCTGCTTGACCTCGTCGTAGTCGAGGCGGTCATACCGGATGAAGGGCGCCAGGAGGGTGTCGAAATTGGAGATGGCCTGGGCCCCGGCAGCCTCGCCCTGGAGCGTATAGAAAAAATTGACGATCTGCCCCAGCGCCGAGCGGAGGTGCTTGGGCGGGGCGCTTTCCACCTTGCCCTCCACGCCCCGGAAGCCCTGCAGGAGAAGGTCTTTCAGGTCCCATCCCACGCAGTAGACCGAAAGCAGGCTCAGGTCGTGGATATGGAAGTCGCCGCGCTTGTGGAGGTCGCGGATCTCCGGCGGATAGATGCGGTTCAGCCAGTATTCCGAGGTGATGTCGGATGAAATGTAGTTGTTGAGGCCCTGGAGGGAAAAGCACATGTTGCTGTTCTCCTTGACGCGCCAGTCGAGGCGCTCCAGGTAGGTTTCGACCAGATCCACCCGGGCTTTGGTGGCGATGGAGCGGATCTGCCGTCGCTGCTCCCGGTAGAGGATATAGGCTTTGGCCGTCATGGAAAACGCCGAGTCGAGCAGGACCCGCTCGACGACATCCTGAATCTCCTCCACCTCGGGCACCGGCCCGAAGCGCATTTCATGGGAGAGGGTCAGGACCCGGAGCGTCATCTTCCGGGCCTCCCGCTCGCCGAACTCGCCGGTGGCTTTTCCGGCCTTCAGGATGGCCGCGGTGATCTTGGATGAATCAAACTCCACTATTCTGCCGTCACGTTTTTTGATGGTATCAAACACGGGAATTCCTTTATCAGATTCTGGGGTGTCATGTCGGGGGCGGCTACCGGACCCGGAGGCCACCTCTACCTTCGTGTCAACGAAGCTCGAAAGCTGAGTCAGTACATCTGAAATGTGGTGGGCTTCTGTAGCCGTGCGTCACATCGGCAACATTTGTGGAGCTGAATAGCACTATATGTTGTGCATGTCAATATTTTTATAACAACATATGGTACAATGCTTTCCTTAAAGGCTATCTGCCGGGAATGACTGATGAAATGTGTTATATGTTTTTTTGTGGGCGTGGGGTGGACAACTGTGATAATGGAATTCGGAAATGAAGGACACATCCCGCAATGACTGGCAGACCATGGGCGCCGATGAAAACCCGCTGTTCCGCAGGGCGGTCGCGCCGTGGTACGATTCCTGGATCGCCTGCCTGATCACGATCCTCCTGATGGCGGCGGTCCTGCTGTTCGCCGCTGCAGGGCTTTCGGTCGCATGGGAGACCCCGGCATTTCACGGGTATGCCTGGGTGCCGGCGGCCTTGATGCTGACGTGTGCCGGCATCATCGCCTCCATTGCCGTCCGGCTGGTCCGCCGCTATGCCCGGCTCCGAAAAAAAGCGAAAGAGCAGAATAGTCTCGCCGCCGACCGGCGCTGACGACGGACGGGGCTGAACCGCCGCAACGCAATGGCGCAATCTCGTCAGCGCCCTTCCTGGAATTTCTGGAAATCCATGGTTTTGAAGCTGTCCGTGTGGATGAATTGCAGCAGGGGCAGCATGAGGTCCGGCGGGATGTAGCCGGGCTGCGAGCCGATGCTTCCGCCGTCCGCCCCCAGGAAATAGGTGGTGGGCAGCCCCTGAACCTTGTATTCCTTGGCGATCTTCTGCTGCCGGTCCGAATCGACCTGGATGGGGATATAATGATCATTCAGATACGCGGCCACGGCATTGTCCCGAAAGGTCTTCTCCTCCATCACCTTGCAGTAATGGCACCAGTCCGCGTAAAAGTTGAGGAAGACCTTCTTGCCCTCGTCTTTGCTCCGGCGCAGCCCCTCCTGGTAGGAAACCCAGCGCACCTTTGACGCGGGCCTGCTTTTCTTGCCGTTGGCAGCAGTCCCCTCTGTCTGGGATGCCTTCGCCGGCGGCGTGTGCACAAACGCGAGACAGGCAAAGAGCCCTACCATGGCCATGAGCGTAGCTTTTTTCTTCAATGGATTCATCCTCGTATCGCCGCGAAGCCGCTCTACTGCAATCCAGCGGGCGGACGGCGTTATCCGTTCTAGTTCAGGTTCAGCGCGTCATTCCGTTTCAGGGCGGTGGACGGCGCGCTGCCCGCCACCCGGGCCATTCCCTCCAGCAGGCGTCCCGGGGGAACAAATTCCGTGATGGTCTCGCCTGGGACCACCCGGCCGCCGTCATCCACGAACAGGATGGTCGGGAGGCCGACAATACCGTATTTCCGGCGCAGGGCCTCTGCGCCCGCGGCATCCGGGTCCGAGCTGTCGACCCGGAGGGGCACGAAATCCCGCACCGCCTCGGCAACCTTGGGATGGGCAAAGGTTGTCTCGTCCAGCTCCTTGCACGCGGCGCACCAGTCGGCATAGAAGTCGATCAACACCGGCTTGCCGGCCTGCTCCGCCACCCGAAGGGCCTCGGCTTCGTCCGTCATCCACTGGATGGCGGCCCGCTCGGATGCCGGAGGGGCCAGGGGCGGGAATACCCCGTACAGGGCAAAACGGGCGGTATATGCAATGCCCAGGGTCAACAACAGGACGCCTGCCGTTTTCCTCAGGCGTTCGAAGCCCCCCGATGCCGCAGGGAGCGCATCCCAGCCGCCGATAAAGGTGCCGATGCCGATGAGGTAAGCGCCGATGCAGAGCATCAGGGCATTCCCCGGAAGCATGGGCGCGACATAATAGAGGGCCGCGCCCAGCAGCATGACGCCGAAGAACTGCTTGAGCCGCGCCATCCACGGCCCGGACTTCGGCAGAAGCACTGCCGCGCCCGAAAAGGTGCCGATGACGAGAAAAAGCGTTCCCATGCCGAGGGCGAAGCTCCACATGATCAAAAAGCCCTGGAGCTTGTCTCCCAGGGTGGCGATGTAGACCAGGAGCGCCACCATCAGCGGGCCGACGCAGGGCCCGACCACGGCGCCCGAGGCCGCCCCGGTCAGAAAGACGCCGAGGGCGCCGCCGCCGAACTTGCCCCCCAGCCGCCCGGCCACCCACGAAGGCATCTGGATGTGGAAGAGATCGAACAGGCTGAGGGCGAGGGCCACAAAGATCACCGCCACGAAGATGCGGGTCGCCGGGTGATCGCTCAAGGCACCGAAGAGGCCCCCCGACCAGGCGGCCGCCACCCCGAATGCAGCGTAGACCAGCGACATGCCCAGAACGTAGACCGCCGACAGCCAGAATCCCCGGGCAACACCGCCGGAGTTGGCGGAACCGATGACACTCATGGTGATGGGGATCATCGGATAGACGCACGGCGTCAGGCTCGCCAGGAGCCCCCAGACAAAGGCCGCGGCCAGCACCCCCAGCAGCCCGAAGCGCCCAGCCGCCTGGGCATAGGGGTTCCCCGCCAATCTGCCGTCACCGCGGACCGATGCCTGCTGCGGCGCCTTGCCAGCAACAGCCGCCGGATCAATATGGACGGCGGCGGTCAGCTGCGTTTCCTGAGGGAAAAAGCAGCGGCTGTCCGAACACCCCTGGTATTGGATCGTCAACGGCACATTGACGGGCCCGGCCGAGGCCGAAGGCGATGTCGAGAAGGCCAGCTGGAACGTGACATCCCCGACATAGAACCGCGCCGAACCGCCGTCCGGCTCTTTTTTTTCAACGCTGTCGGGAAGCGTCAGGCGCCCATAGGCAAGTCCCGGAGCATCCTGCGGCAAAATCGTCATGCGGGATGCATAGAGCTTGTGGCCGGGCGCAATTCCGACATGGACGGAGACGACCCCCTCCCCTCCGGGCCCGATGGTCTCCGGCGTCACCTCCGTGGTGAAGCGGAACGGCTTGGCCGGGGCTCCCCCCGCCACCGGTCCGTCGAGCAGAAAGCCCCCGGCGGGGCCGGCCGACACGGCTGCCGTCTGCATCAGAATGATGGAGACGATCAGGAACAAAATCCGCTGTTTCAAAGCCACCCTTCAACAGGCATCTGCGGCCGCGGCAGGAGATGCCGAACCGGGCCGCACAAACGCGTAGAATATCTGTATTTTAATTATCGAGTTTCGTAGGCCGGTGTTCTCCGGGTCCGG
>CAJXSB010000120.1 GCA_913060435.1 uncultured Desulfococcus sp. | reverse complement strand
TGCTCCGTGATGCGGGCTGCAAAATCGGTAATCTTCTCTTCCTCCACGAGGCCGTTCCGGAGGCTGAACTGGATCAGTTCGGACAGCCCGCGGATTCCAGTCAGGGGCTGGTTGAGTTCATGGGCGATCCCGGCTGCCATCTCGCCCAGCGAGCGCAGGCGGTCGGAGCGGATCCGGATGCTCTTCTGGGCTTCCAGCGCCTTCTCTGCCGCCTCCCGCAGCCGCATCTCTTTATGGAGCTCTCTGTTTTTGCTTTCCAGGAGTTGGCGCTGGCGTGCAGCAGCCTCATACCGGGCATGGAGGAGGCTGTTTTTGATGCTGAAGCGGATCAGCAGACCGACCCCGGCCAGGACCACGGCGGCGAAGAATGCGCTTGCAAGATAGATCTGCCATGGCGCGACGGGGCCGTAGACCTCCCGGGTGCGCGCCCAGGCGGTCAGATAGAGGGGGGAAGAGGGAATGGCCAATCGACGGATCAGGAGGTCGTCCGGCGTCTCCCGGCCGGAGGAAAAGTACGGGAATTCATCGCTGCCGCCGGCAGCCGTCCCGCGCGGGAAAGGTTGCTCGTCAAAGAAGGTGCAGTATCGACGGTTCTCCGTGCAGAGGGGCGCCCCCTGGTCATCCGTCAGGACGAATCCGCGCAGGGCGCCCGTGCTGTAGCTCCCCATGAAATGCCTGTAGAGGGTGTCGAGCTTCAGTTCGGCGATGATGTGGCCCACCGTCCGGCTTTTGAAGAAGACCGGCATGGAAAGCATCACGCTCGCGGAGGATCCGTCATTCTGTATATGGTAAAAGGGCTCTACGCTGATGGGCTGCCGGCGGATGACGGGTAAAGGGCCGTCACCGCCCCCTGCGTTGACAAGGATCCTGCCGCCGGCGTCCGACAGGGCAATGCGCTGGTAGACAGGATCCCTTTCAATGTACTTTTCGCCGATGATCCGATGGAGCAGATTGCTGATCAGGAAGAGGTTGAGGCGGAGGCCATAGATTTCCGACATTCCCAGCTGTCTGTTGGTGTAGTAGGAGATGATTTCCTGGGAGCCGGCGAGGGCGCGGATGTCGTATTTTCGTTCAATGAAGAAATATCCCATCAGCGCCGACTGCTTCTCCATGTCGAGTTGAAAACTTCGGAGCGACGAAGAGACGAGGGCGTTGTGGCTCCGGTAGTTGATGTAGAGGAGATACCCGATGAAGGAGACGAGGATCAACGTCGCCGCCAGGAGCGCAAGAGGCAGCTTTCGGCGGACGGGGGCCTTCCCGTCAACAGATGCCTGTTTCATGGATGTGCCCATCGCGTCATGTCACCTTTAGTCGAAAAAACTGGGATAATAGATGAATACCGAGGGATAGTATTTGCTCACCAGCATCCGGTATCTTCCGCTCGCTTTGAAGGCCCGGAAAAATTCCGCAAACGCCCGGCGGAGCTTGGGCGATTCTTTTCGAAAACCCGCGGCCATCTCCTGGGGTTCGGAGACGGGGCCGATGACTTTGACCTTCCCCGCCCAGGTGGAGAGACCGATCAGGGCGACGGGCACGTCGCTCAGTGTGGCCTCCGCCATCCGGGCCACCACGGAAGGAATCATTTCGTCCAGATCTTTATCCAGGGGAAACATCCGGATGTCGGCCCCCGTTTCTTTCAAGCCGTAAAGTTCGGGGGCGAGGCAGCTGTCTTTGAGGGTCAGCACCGATATGCCCTTCATTCGGCGCTTGACCGCCATGATGTCTTTTTCAATGTTCCCCGCCGGGGAGATGGGCGTGATCGGGGCCTCGCTGCGCGCGATCAGCCAGACGCCGCTGGGGAAGGTCGGCTCGGAAAAATCCATGACCTTTTCCCGCCACGGCAGGACGGTAAAACCGGCGGCGATGACGTCTCCCCTGACCGGGGCGTCGCCTTCGACCACGACGTCTTCGCCGCTGGGCGTTACGACGCTGCCCGTCAGGTCTGAAATGATGTGCTCCCAGTCGGTGATGACCAGTTCGTAGGCAACGCCGAGATATTCACTGAAGGCCTGCATCAGTTCCACGTCAAGCCCTGTGTTGTCCCGCTTGACAAAGTTGGCATAGGGGATTCCCAGATGGCGCAGTTTTCCGGCCTTGACAACGGCATCGATATCCCCGGCACAGAAGCCCTGCGGCGCTGCCTGCAGAAGCCAGACAAACATGATGGCAAGGGAGAGTATCCGATGTTTCCATCCGCCGGGTAAACGCGATGTCCGCATTCAGCGCTCCTTGGCAGTATCAATCATTCCGGCGGAAAAGCCGCCGGGGCAGTGTGCGGGCGCTGCGGTCCGGTGCGTCGGGAACGCCGGGATGATCCAGGATCCCACTGCTCCGGATATGCCCTTCGTCGACGGCCGAATCATGGGCATCCGGAAGCGAAGGACACGGATGCGAACCGGGAAAACAGCAGCACCCGCACGATCGGATACCTGTGTTTTCCTGTGGACACGGCTGCCTCCTTTTGGGTATATACGTTTGAATTTTCGGTGTATAAAAAATTTTATATCCACTATGTTTTTTGGATGTCAAGAGATATTTCGATTATAGTCGGCCGGGGCCGGTGGAAAAGTCCTGGGTTCATATCCCATTTCGTTGTGTTGATGCGGGGTTCAGACTCGTTGCCCCGGGGTGATCCGGACGGTCGATTGACAGCAGTTCGATGGTGGTAAGATTTATAATGTTCAGTTATTGCACAATAATGTGCAGGTGTCCGGTGGCTTCACCCCAGCGCCTGCCCACCAGCCCAAAGGAGATGATGTGAGCGCCATCCTGAAGTTCAAACTCGTCCTTGCGGTTGCCGCTTTTCTGGCGGCGGCCCTTTTTCTCCACTACAACCTCCCGCGTACGGCGGTTGTGCAGATCACGGGCACGGATGTCAAGCGCGCTGACCGGTCCAAAGGCGGCGTTGCGGATACGGAGGCCGTCGCCCCGGATGGGGATGCCGGCCGACGGATTCAAGATGTCCGGTTCGTCAACTCCCTTTCACGGAAGGGCAAGACCATGGTCTTCCGCAACGAGGATACGGGCTGGGGGTGGCCGCCCTACTTCAAATTCGACAGCGCCGACCTGACGGCGCAGGCCCAGGCGTTTGCCACGGCTCCCGAGAAGCCCTGGGTCCGCGTCCGCTACTACGGCTGGCGGATCCGCATTTTTTCCATGTTTCCCAATGCGGTGAGCCTCAAGGAGGTGGACCGGGACTATACCCACATTCCCTTCTTCAACATCGCCGTTATCCTCTTGCTGGGGACATCCGTCGCACTGCTCGCGGTGAAGTTCCGGGGCCTGCTGGGCCGGAAAGAGGCGGGATAACCGGGGGGCGCACCAGCAGTTAATGCCCATTTTTCTCATCATTATTTTGCATTTCAACCGATAATGATGTACAACAGGCAGACCGGAAAGGGGCGGCGCCGGCGCTCAATTGTCGGTCCGGCACCCCCGCCCGGCGGCAGTGGTTTTCCAACGCACGATGTTCCGATGGATTTAACAGAGACAAAGGAGAGCGGAAATGGCGGAGACAGCCAAAAATACCAAGGAAGAACGGCGGAAAAAGGTGATCGAGGTGCTGAACAAGGCAAGGGACATGGAGCTCCTGGCCATCCACCAGTACATGAACCAGCACTATAATCTGGATGACAAGGACTACGGGGAGATGGCCGGAAAGATCAAACTGATCGCCATCGACGAGATGCGCCATGCAGAGGCTTTTGCCGAGCGGATCAAGGAGCTGGGCGGCGAGCCCGTCACGAGCTACGAAGGGGCGGTCAAAAAGGGGCAGGAGGTCCAGGGCGTCTTCGCCTTCGACGCCGACCTCGAGGACGATACCATCGATGTCTACAACCAGTTCCTGCAGGTTTGCCGGGACTGCGGCGACAGTGTCAGCGTCAAGATTTTCGAGACCATCATCGAGGAGGAGCAGGTCCACTTCAATTATTTTGACAATGTCAACGAGCACATCCAGAAGCTTGGCGACATCTATCTCGCCCGGATCGCCGGAACCCCGTCATCCACCGGGCTCACCCCCAAGGGCTTCGCCGTCGAAGGCGGGGAATAGGCACCGCGGTAAGGAGCATCCATGAAGACAGGCGGGCCCACAACCCCGGAAAATGCTTCCCCAGTGATGTGCCGCGGGGTTCGCGGCGCCACAACGGTCACCGAAAACACGAGCGAGGCCATTCTCGAGGCCACCCGCGAGATGCTTTTCATCATCATCCGTGCCAACGGCATGATGCCCGAGGATGTCGCGAGCGCATATTTCACGACAACACCGGACCTGGACGCCACCTATCCGGCCCTTGCCGCCCGCCAGCTTGGGTGGTACGACGTCGCGCTGCTCTGCGGACACGAGATGTCGGTGCCGGATGGGCTGCCCCGCTGCATCCGGGTCCTCATTCACTGGAATACGCGCGTCGGCCCCAAAGAGATCGTCCATGTGTACCTGAGGGAGGCCCGGCAGCTCCGGCCTGACCGGAAGAGCCTGCCGGAAATCCCGCTGGCGGAGATCGAGGCGGTCCTCCAAAATGTGGATATGGACCAGCTCCGATTCGACCCGGATGGAAAAGAATGACGCGCTCACCCGTGACCGAAGCCGGCACGGGTGGGCACTGCGAAGCGGATCTCCGGCCGGCGCCGGATCCACTGCATTGCAGCAACCAGAAAGGAGGATTCCCTTGAAAAAAAAGACCCTGATCGTCTGGACGACGGTGGCCGCCCTTGGCCTGCTCCTGGCCCTTCCCGCCGTCTCCGCCGCCTTCACCGCCCAGAGAATCGTCATCCCCTACACCGTCACTACGGACAAATGGTGGTCGGGACTCGCAATCCACAATGAATCCGACAGTGCGGAAACCTACAGCGTCTCCTTCTACGCCGAAGACGGCACCTTCATCGCCGGCGACTGCGTCACGGTGCAGCCCCGCGCCATGGTGCGGGATGCCCTCCCGGCCTTCGCCAGCGACCCCGAAATGATCGACGGTGCGGCCTCGGTCTATATTCGGACCACCGGGGCATCGGATGACACCTTCTCCGCGACCCTCTTCGTCGGCAACACCGCCGAAAGCCAGGGGTTTGCCTTCCAGAGCTACCGTTCGGAGGATTACGAGGCCTTTGCCATCATCCTCTGCGACATTATCCTGCCGATCTTGCCTGGCGGGGGATCATAATTGAACCATCCATGAAGCAGTTCTTTCCCTTGAAGCTGCCCTACCGGACGTCATCCGCCCGCGTTTCGGCGGCAGCGGCGGCATTTCCGGATGCCGCTTTCTACAGCCGGTTTCTCCTCATCGTCTACCGGGCGAGCGTCAAGGCTCGGCGGGGGCTGTATGACGGCACCGCATGGGCATACAGCTCCTTCGCCACGCTGAGAGCGCTGGAACAGGTCGGCGTTATATTCGAGATCACCGGCGTCGAGCACCTGAAGGGCCTCCGGACGCCGTGCGTCATTATCGGCAACCACATGAGCGTGATGGAGACGACCATTCTCCCCGGCATCGTCAACCCCATTCGGCCGGTCACCTTTGTGGTGAAGGAAAGCCTGCTCCAATACCCCTTTTTCAAGCATGTCCTTCGGTCCCGGGACCCCATTGCGGTGACCCGTACCCACCCCCGGCGGGATTTCAAGACCGTCCTCGACGAAGGGGCGGTGCGGCTGGGCCGGGGGATTTCGATCATCGTTTTTCCCCAAACCACGCGGACGGAACACTTCGAACCATCCCAGTTCAACTCCATCGGCGTCAAGCTGGCCAAACGCGCGGGGGTTCCCATAGTCCCGCTGGCCCTCAAGACCGACGCATGGGGAAACGGTCGGCGGCTCAAGGATTTCGGGAGGGTCGATCCCACCAAAGGGGTTCATTTTTCATTCGGAGCACCATTATGGGTGACGGGCAGGGGAGCGGAAGCGCACCAGGCGGTCATCCGATTCATCGGAGATCGCATGGAAAGATGGCGGGCGGAGCAAAAAGATAACGGAAGGCCATGAGAATGCCGCAGCCGTTCATGGATAGGGTGTCGGTGCCGGCACGGCGAACCAATGGACAACGCGCGGCAGCTTCCAGTGCTGCCGCGCCCATCCAGCAAAATGCCTCTCCCCGCATGTGCCTGACATCCCGGCATACCGGGGAGAACGGAATGCAGGCCTAATCGTCCTTGCCGGGGCCGATGAGGGGGATCTCCTTGTCGATCTTGAAAAAGACGAGGAATTTGGACTCCTTGGCATCCTTCTCCGGAGACGGGTCCTTTCGTCGGAGGCGATGCAGCAGCTCTGACTCCTCCTCTTCACGCACCTTGGTCAGGTACAGCCGTTTTCCCTTATAACCCGGCCCTTCTTCCCGGAACAGGAAGAGGGCGGATGGATTCGACTGCAGGTTGCTGTGGGTCAGGCGGTCCCACATGATGAAGGCGACCGTTCCGTCCTCCATGACGTGGGGCCGGGAATATACCGCGGCGTTGACGCGACCGTCGCCGTCAGCAGTGGACAGTACACCAAAACCCTTCTTTTCTTCGAAATACGCTTCTAATGTCATTCGCACGTCCTCTCTTTTCGTCATTTGGTTGATATTCGCGTTATACCCTCTTGCGTCCCCACACGGCGTATACCGGGTCTGAAAACCGCATCTGTGGAAAGTATTTGTCATCCCACGGGCGGGGGATTCCCCTCATGGATAAGGTTTCCAGGTCCTGGAACCTGCCGGTCCGTTCGAAATACTCCAGCACCAGGCCCATCCGTTCGAACTCGTGAAGCTCCTTCCATATCCGAATAGATTTGGGTGGAAACCACCGATTGGAAAACGTCATGACGGCAACACCCCCGGGTCGAAGGACCCTCGCCAACTCATCAAAAACCGCTTCCGGATGAACCAGGTATTCGACGGAAACCGTGCATAATATAGTGTCGAAGGCATCCGAAGGGTAGGGCAGCGCAGGATTTTTATTGAGATCATGAACAGTCCGGTCGGTCAGGCGGCTGTTTTTTTCGAGCTCAGCCATATTCATGCCCAGACCGGTAAGCCGCGATACACGAAGGTTTTCCGGCAGATGGGACGTCCAGCTGCTCATGAGATCGAGCACGCGGCTGCCTTCGCCCACCAGACGTCCGTACAGGGACGATACGACCTCCACCGCCGCGCTGTCGAGGTGCTGGACGAAGCGCGGCTCTCTGTAGAAATCGCCGTCGGCAGCCTCGTCATCCCGCCCGAATGGATCGTCGGAGAAAAAATCGGTTGGCGCGCCGGACCACCGCGCCTGCATGCCGGGACCCTCGCTGACGGCCTCGAGCCAGTCGATCACTGTGCCGCCCCGCTCGCTCTTTTTGCCGTCGATCCCAAGAATGGTGGCCTCCAGCCGGGCCTGCTTCTGGGCGAGAGGATGGTTGAGGTCCGCCTCCATGTGCCCGTTCTGCACGTTGATGCATCGGAATGGTTCAATATTCTGTGGGAACACCCCTGTAACGTGGTTCAGGAGGCCCTTGGGGTAAAAGCGCCCCTGCCGCGGGGGATCCGGTGCACGCCTGCTCAGTCGTGATCGTTTGACGGTGATCATGTCCCCAGGCCGATAGGCGGGAAAGTGATCGCCAACCGTCACTGCAACCGTTTCTCCCACGGTCTTTCCCATCAGTCCTTCGGCCATCTCCGGCGGCAGCATATCCCGCCAGAAATTGAGCTGCGGCGCCCGCAGCACCTCCGTGTGTCGCGCCTCAGGACTTTCCCATGTCAATTTGAGCTCGACGTCTGCAACGCCGTCTTTCTGGATACGATTCATGTCTTCACCTTTTTGCATGTCTGTTGCGGGGTGTACGGCCCCGCTGGGTTGGTCTGTATTTCACATTAAAAATCATGCGGTGACGACACAAACTCAATACCAGAGCTTTCAGGGGTGAATGATAGGTTTAACATCGTAAATAGAAGCTCGAGGCTTTTCAGTCCATCTATCGGAATATATTTGGAATCAGGAAAGGGAGAGCAGGTATGTTCTCAGGTTCGTCTTCCGGTTGTCGAGACCGAACTTGATTCTGAGATTTCTTCGGTGGAAGTGGACGGTGGTCTCGGCGATGTTGAGGACATCGGCGATCTCTTTGCTGGTCTTGCCGTCTTTCACCAGTGTGGCGACCTGGATCTCCTGGGGCGTGAGAAAAATGTTGGCGGCCGACATGCGCTGCAGAAAGGGTGAGATGATGTCCTTCAGGTGGGCGTCGATGATTTCGATGTAGGTGCGCTCTCCCGACTTCAGCCCGGCCCTTTTGAGCTTCTCGACGTAGGGGAAGACCAGCTCCTTCATGTTTCCCAGCACCTTCTGCTCGAGCTCGAGCTTGTCGTTTTCCCGCTGCTTCAGGAGCACCTTCAGGGCGACATTGGTCTCTTCGAGGTTTTTCTTCTGCTCCAGGAGGGCTGCCTCGCTCTCCTTGAGCGCCTCTTCGGTAAGCTTCAGGTCGGTGATGTCCTCGTGACTGATGACGACGCGGACCGGTCCTTCGTAGAACATCCGGATGGCGCGCATATAGTACCAGTGTTTGCCGTCCGGGGCATGGCAGGGGTAGTCGTAGAGGAATTCCTTCGCTTCTCCGGAAATGACCAGGCGGATGCCTTCGGCCACCTTGGCGGCATCCTTGGCCTCGTCACCCGTGGCGCTCTCGCAGACCTCGAGGTAGTTCGTCCCGATGGAGTCGAAATCGCCTCCGAGGTTGTTCTTGCTGCCGTAGCGGCGCCATGCCTTGTTGGTCTCGAGAATGATGCCTTTCTGGTCGATGATGGCAATATGGGCCGAAAGGGAGTCCAGGACCGTTCGGGCGAGAGCGTCTGAAAACGCCATGGTTTCTGTTGTCATGCAGCGCTGCCTTTTCGAATGTACGGTCTCGACTTTCGAGATTCTTCCACGCGATGGATGAAGCCCGAAAGTTGAGTAGGGTTTAATGCGGTTGGTGTTTCGTCTCCGCCGTTCGGGTGATGTTGGCTAGAGATGTTTAGGAGTTAAGGTAAAGATAGATGATCCACCTCCATAGATCAACCCTCATCTCGATCGTCCTGCTGTTTAGCGGAGCTTTTCGGGCTCCGTTCGGGTGATGCGATGGCATTCCCGTCCGAAGAGAATGAAACAAAAATGAACATCAAGAAAGATATGAATTCAAATCCATGCTGATGAAGGGTGAATGTGGCAAATCCTGCCGGCAGCGGCTATTTTGGAGTTGAAAAAAGGAGGCGGAGACGCTAAACAGATGCTGGTGCCTGGAATACTTGTGCTTCTGAATTTGGCTGCAGGATGAAAAGCCCTATTATTAATAGATGAAAACAGAAATCTGATGGCATAATGCTGCAGCACAATCAGCTGTTGCTGGATAGCGTTGATAGAATCTGTTGCATGCGGAGAGGAATGACATGGTTGCGCTCGCGGATCACCCGCTGTTGAAAAAAATTCTGGAAAGCAAGCCGACGTTGACCCCCAAGGGGCGGATCTTGAGCGACTTCATTCTGTCGAGTCCTCGGAAGGTCGTCTTCATGACCACCAAGGAGCTGGCCCGGACGTGCGAGGTCAGCGAGGCCACGGTGGTCCGGTTTGTCGTCCAGCTCGGTTTTGGGGGATACAGCGAATTCCAGCAGGCGCTGCGGGATCTGGTGGACGCCGAAATGACGCTGGTCGACCGGGTCGACCTGAGCGATATGGCCCAACCGGGCGCCGACCGCTTTCGGCAGGAGGTTTTCAAGGAGATCGACAATCTCAAGCAGCTCTATCGGAGCATGGACATCGAAACGATCCGGTCGGTGGTGTCGATCATCCATGAAAGCGACAGCGTTTTCGTGGTGGGTTCGCGCCTCTCCTACAGCCTGGCATATTATTTCGGATGGCAGCTGACGAAAATACGGCAGGGCATCCAGATCCTCAAAGGAAGCGATTCAACCAGCATCGACCGTCTGGCCGTCGCACCGCCGGCCAGCCTGGTCGTGCTGATCGCCACCTCGCGGTATCCCAATGAACTCATCCGCATTGCCAAACATGTCCGCCGCATGGGGCACGACCTCATCGTCATCTCCGACAGCTCGATCTGTCCCGTCAACGGCTTTGCCCGACATGCACTGGTGTCGCCGTCAAAGCACATCCCGATCTTCGGGAGCACGGCCAGCCTCACCTGCCTCCTCAACTACGTCGCGCTCGAGCTTTCCGTCCGCTACGGCGACGAACTGAAGGCGCATCAGGAAAAGCTCGAGCAGTCCTACCGGGAGAACGACACCCTCTTCAATCTCGACGTCTTCGGGAAGTAGCCGAGGCCCTCAGGACGGGATTTTGGGTCCGTAGAGAATCCTTCCCAGCTCCCGGTGGGTGAAATAGGGGTCGTCATTTCGGAGGTAGGGCAGCAGGATCCGTTTTTTGCGAACCAGATCCCGCGAGATGTCGGCGAAGATGGCATCGGGCTCGAAGAGCGCCGCCGAAGTGATGACATGGCCGAAGGGGTTGATGATCTCACTGCCCCCCCAGAAGCGGAACGGGTTGTCGTCGACCGTTGCGGCTTCATGCTCCTCTGCTTCGTCGCCCGCCGATCGGAGATCCTCAAAGACTTCGCACCCGACGCGGTTGGCGCAGAGGTTGTAGACGCCGAAAACGCGGGAGTAGAAACGGTTGATGACGCTCCAGCTCTCGATGTTCGAGAACTCGTTTCCCATGGAGCCCCGGGAGGAGTTGAACATGGTGAGGAAGATGTCCGCTTTCTGGGTGACGCCGAGGTAGGGCAGCGCGGGGTGCCACAGGTCATTGCAGATGAACGGGGCGATGGTGAGCCCCTTGAGCTTGAAAACCCGGATATGCTTGCCGCCGGAAAAAATTTTGCGCTCTTCGAAGACCCCGTAATTGGGCAGGTTGAGCTTGCGGTAGGCAAAGAGGATTTCGCCGTCGACCGCCACCAGGGCCGAGTTGTAGAAATTCATCGCCCTCGACTCCTCGATGAACCCGACGACGGCCGCCGTACCGCGGGTCGCCGCGGCCAGCCGGCGGATCTCGGG
>CAJXSB010000119.1 GCA_913060435.1 uncultured Desulfococcus sp. | reverse complement strand
CCCCCGAAAACCTGCGCGGGTGCAACGCCATAATATTTGGCCACTGCGGACTTGAGGCGGTCGGCGTCGGGGTCGGGGTAGAGTCGCAGGGCCTCCCCCGCCTCGGCCCGCAGGGCCTCCAGCACCTTGGGAGAGGGACCGTAGGGGTTCTCATTGGTGTTCAGCTTGATCAGATCCGGGACCTTGGGCTGCTCTCCGGGTACGTAAGGGGTCAGCCCCCGGACGGTTTCGCTCCAGAAACGGTTCATGGTACCTGCCGGGATGTGGAAGTGAGTCAGGGGCCGGGGGCTCAGCATCGTTATGATTTGTTCTGGACCCCCGACAGTCTCAAGATGGAGAATTCATAGCAGACTAAGTACGTGAAGGCAATAAAGGGATTTAAAAGGAGAGAGGATGCGAAGGGGAATGACTTGGCGTATGGAAAAATAGCTTCCGAAATGCGAAAGGCGGCCCCTCGAAAGAGAGCCGCCTTTCTTGAACATCCGTATGCTAATCAGCCTAAAACTTATGACCGCTGTTTTCTCCGGAGACCCGCTACACCGACCATGCCGAGGCCAAGAAGGAGCAGGGTGGTGGGTTCAGGAACAGAGACGATATCACCAATTCGGGTATTCAATCTGCATTCAGGTTTTTCAGTATCTTCTTTGCCAAGGGCTCTTTGATCTCTATATGGCGGGGAACAGCTTCAATAACGCCTGTTTTCGGATTGATCCACAGCGCGTGAGAACTGCCTTCACGCTTGAGATAACAACCGGCAATTCGCAATCTGCGTTCCAGATCTCGCCGTTTCATCCGACCATCACCGTTTCCTGGATGGCATCTTCGGGCAGGCCTCGCAGTATGTCTGCCCTGCGATCTTCCAATATCAGCTCAATGGCCTGTCGCAAACTCTCTTTTGCCTCTTCAATCGTCTCACCCTGACCATTGGCGCCGGGTACTTCAGGACATATGGCCCAGTAACCGCCTTCCGGAGCGGCTTCAATAATGGCTGTAAATTCTGCTTTCATTGTTTCTCACTTTCTCGCTTGAACCGCTCGTCGACTAAAATGATGGGGAAACATAATGAAATCCATCATGATTTCATGTGGGACCGTCAGCAAATCGAGGCGGAGCGTCTCCCCGGTTCCCGGTTCGATTGTGCTCATCTGTCTATACATTATATGTTGCCTATCGGCTAAGGCTAAACCCCGTGGCAGACCAAAGGCCCCGGTCGTCTACGGAGATAAACGCCAAGGAATTGATATTCCGGGACTAGGGCGAACGGAGGGGCGCCTATCCTTCTCAACCTCTTTTTCTTATTTCAAAATAAAGACGTTTTTGACGTTCATCGAGTGCGGCTCGCCTTAAGATCTGTAAGCGAAATGAAGCTTCCATGTCCGTTTTGGATAATTTTTTTTCTCTGGGATAAAATGTCTTCATGCCAATCGGGGGTCTCCATGTCTCCATTTTCTTGCAACATGACATTCCAAAGCATTTCCATCGCCTGGAGGCGCTCAGCCTTGCTCAGTTGTTTCAGATCTTCGATTTTCAATCCATCCTCCGTATTTTCTTTTAGTTCTGAAGTCGAGCTCAGCTATATCCAACGATTGCTTTTGACCTTCTCCAGATTCAGCGCGCCTTTGGGTATCTCGGCCTCCTTTTCGGTGGGGCAGCCAATGCTAATGATCAACTCCACTTAAAGCTTAACCACTTAACCACATAAAACCTAACCACTTCTCTAAAAACTTCCCCCTCACCGAAAAAAGACCTCCGCGACGGCGTCGTGGATCCGGTTCATCCGGAGCTGGAGCTGGTCGGTGAATTCGTGGATGCCGGTGGTGAAGACGGTGCTGATGTCCGTGTAGGCCAGCTCTCCCCGCAGCCGGCCCAGGCGCTGCTCCGCGATGTTCCGGAAGGTGCCCCGGGGCGTGCCGCTGATGGCGTGGAGGGCCTCCTGCGCGGCGGTGAGGCAGTGGCTCACCGACCGGGGAAAGTCCGGGTCGAACAGGAGGAACTGGGTCGCGTTGGCCGGGAAGATGCGCCGGTACTGGTGGCGGTAGGCATTGAGCCCGCCCGTGGCCCGGAGCAGGGCCGCCCACTGGACATCGTCGAAGGTCGTGCCCACGTAACGCACGTCGGGCAGGAGGATGAAATACTTGACGTCGAGGATGCGAGAGGTCTTGTCCGCGCGCTCGAGGTAGCGGCCGAGGCGGCAGAAATGCCAGCCCTCGCCATGGCTCATGGCGTCGTGCTCGATGCCGCCCAGCAGCATGCCTTTGAGCTGGATCTGCTGGCAGAAGCCGTAGGGGTTTTCACAGACCGAGGTCTGCTGCCGGCCCGTCTCTTCGACGAAGTGGTAGAAGGTGTTGATCTGCTCCCAGATCTCGTTGGGCACGGTGTCCCGGACCGTGCGGGCGTTCTCCCGCGCCGAGCGGAGGCAGGAGATGACCGAGTGGGGGTAGGTCGTGTCGAACATCAGAAACGAGACGACGTTCTCCTTGGTGAAATTGGCGTAGCGCTTGAGGAAGAGGTCGTTGTCGCCGGTGACGCTGATGAGGGCGCGCCACTCCTGGAACTCGTTGTCCGGCTGCTCGAGGGTCAGATGCCAGTTGACCTCGACAAACCGGGAGATGTTCTCGGCACGCTCCACATAGCGGCTCATCCAGTACAAGGCTGCTGCAACGCGGCTCAGCATATTTGGATCCTCCTATGAGATACTATATTGAAAATATTGCGTGGTCTTCATCTGTCAAAGTCCAGGTGCCCTGAGATACCGGGCGAAAACGCAGCCCACAGGATAAACCAGGGCCCAATAACGCACCGCACTGGCGAAACGATCCGGCACGGTGGGTCATGCCCAGCGGTTATGCCGGATTTTCTCCATATCCAGCGCTTCTTTTGGTATCGGGGCCTTCGTTTCGGCCGGGTATCCGATGCTCATGATTGATTCCACGGCCAGGTTTTCGGGCAGCCCCAGCAGCTTTCGGATGTGGTTTTCGGCCGGGCTGCCGTCGGCGTGGTCCCGCCCCCGGATCTGCACCCAGCAGCTCCCCAGGCCTAGGGACTGGGCTGTCATTTGCAGAAGGACGCTGGCGATGGAGCAGTCCTCGATCCAGGTGTCGGATTTGCCGGCGTCGGCGCAGACCACGACCCCCAGGGCCGCGCCCGCGAGGAAGCTGGCGCCGTGGGGCTTGGATTGGGCCAGCTCGGCCAGAAGGCCCCGGTCGTCGACAAAAATGAATTGCCAGGGTTTGATATTCCGGGACGAGGGCGACCGGAGGGCCGCCTCCTTCAGGATCTCGATGGTTTCGGGGTCGATGGGCCGGTCTTCATATTTCCGGACGCTCCGGCGCGCCCGCAAGAGCTCGATCATTTTACTTGTCTCCTGTTGAATTGTTCTATATCTCCTTTCCTGAGGCCGTACTCAGGAAGATCCTTTGTCAAAACGACTGAATATAGTTCTTTGATCATTTTTTTCCTCTTGCAAACAAAACTTTTCAAGCAGGATAGGCTGTCACGAATCGAGGACGGTCATCCCGAGACTCTATGACCCAAAATGGTTCGTAAATGTACTGTTTTTCCAGTTGGGGTGGCAAGAACACCATCGATTACATACTTGCTACCGAAATTTGATGTAATTTCCTGGATGACACCTTCAGACCTTGCGATCATCACAAGTGCATCTGCAAGATCCTCGGCATTTTCTGCTGTATAGCCGATAGATCGAAAGAATCTGGCTTTTGCCTTCCCGATCGCATGTGTTTCAGAAGAGCTGGTCGGTCTTGGCCGCCAGGATGAAATCGTTGATGTGGAGGCCGCGGACGGTGAAGGTCCACCAGGAGACGGTGACCTTTCCCCAGGCCGTCAAGAGCTCGGGGTGGTGGTTGTCGGCCTCGGCCGCGGCGCCGACCTGGTTGGTGAAATCCAGGGCTGCTTTGAAGTCCTTGAATTCGAAGGTTCGGGTGAGGTGCTGGATGCCGTCCACCATGGCGATCCTCCAGCCGGGAAGCGCCCGCATGCAGGCCTCGACCTTGGCCGGGGGCATGGGCGGGGTGTCGGGCCGGCATTCCTCCAGCGGCATGTTGACGAGATCTTTCATTCCGGAGCCTCCTTTCCGTCAGGATCATCGTTTTCAGGCCAGCCGCCCGAGGCGGCCCCGTCGGATGGATATTGCCGCCCTTTCCCGGCAATGCCGAAAAGGGCGAAGGCCCGCGTCATCAACGCGAAGCCGAGGATGTAGAGCAGCAGCATCGGCACCTCCAGGGCGAGGTGGACGGGATGGGCGCCGGCCACGCCCCAGATGTCGAAAAGCCGCAGCTTGACCCCATGAAGGATGAGGTAGGTGATCCAGAAAAGCCCGGCAGCCCCCAGGGCGGTCCAGGCCTTCCGGGCGGCTTCGGCTGTGTGCCGCCGGGCAAAGGCGGATATCAGCGCGAAGATCGCGCCCAGGAATGCCAGGGCCGTGATAAGCCCGACCGGGGCCCGGCGAAAAGCGCCCCCGGCTGCCGCAGGTCCCATGGGAATGATCCCGAGGATCGCGTTGACAAGGGGAAACAGCACCGAGACGCCGGCCATCGTCCCCCAGCTTTGCCGGAGGAATTCGACGAAGTCTGTGGCCGCCTGGACGCGCGCCCGAGCGCTTTCCGACAGGGGTTCGGGCCCCGGCCCGGCGGTCCGCTCCGGCGCGCGCCCGGCTTCACTGTCGACCATGCTGTCAGCCTGTCTCCCAGGGGTGCGGCGGGGGAGGTCTTCGTTTCCGCTGCCCTGTTTCTTCATTCCTGTTGCTCCTTTTCCGGACCCGGCGCGGCGCCGCTGGTATCAGGCCTTCAGTACCCCCGCCCCAAAGGCATCGCGGGTGTCAGCTTCCGGGGCCGCACGTGGACCACCAGGATGCCCGCGGTGATCAGGAGCAGCGCCACCAGGATCCGGGAGGTGATGGGCTCCCCGAGCAGGAATCCGCCTAAAGCAACGCCCACCGGCGGCATGACGAAGATGAACGAATGGAGCGCCACGGCGCCGTACTTCCGCAGGAGGGTGTTCCAGGCGACAAATCCGAAAGAGGCCGTCACCAGCGCCTGGTAGGCCAGTGCGGCGACAACGTCGCCTGCCGGGGGCAGGGCCATGGGCGGGTCGGCCGCATACCCCGCCAGGAAAAAGACCGGCACGGCAAAGACCATGGGATAGAGCACCAGGTGGAACGGCTCGAACCCGTTGATCACCCGCTTGACGTAGACCGAGTTGACGGACCAGATCATCACCGCGCCGAGGACGATCATGTCACCGGTGCGGAGCTCGGCGGCAAGCCCTGTCCGCTCGGAGAAGAGAAACACCACGCCGCCGAAGCCGAGCAGAATGCCGAGAGCCTTCCGGACGGTGAACCGGTCGCCCGGGATGACGAAATGGGCCAGGATCAGAACGAAAAACGGCACCAGGTTTGTCATGAGGGCCCCCCGGGAGGCATGGGTGCGTTCCATGCCCAGGTAGAACAGCGAGAGCTGGCACGTAAACAGGAGCGAGACAGTCAGCACGTGGCGGAGCCTGCCGCGCTTCAGCCGGAACGAGCGCCCGGTGGCCAGGGCCCACAGGCTGATGGCTGCCGCCGCCACGGCGAACCGGACGCCGGCGTTGGTGAACGGCCCCATCCCCGAGAGGCTGATCTTGATGGCCACGGCGTTGCCGCCGAAAAGGGTGCAGAGGCATACCGTGCCGACCATGGCGGCGAGGGTCATCTCGCTGGATGCCGGCTTTGCCGGTTCGGCCGAAGAGCCACCAGAAGAGCCGTCATACGATGACGATCCTGTACGGGGGGCGCCCTCCGCGGTCATCGGGCCAGCCGCTTCAGGAGATCGGTCCGGCCGGTGCGGACGGCGTCCAGGACCAGCCGCCCGGTCAGCTTCAGCCGGTCGATCCCCCCCTGCTTCCGGGCCATGAGGATCTCGTTCAGTTCCTCCCGCGTCCGGGGCGGCCGGGTCTCCACCGGTTTTTTCACGAGGACTGCGGCCTCGGTCGGACAGACGGCCACGCAGACGCCGCAGCCGATGCACCGGTCCAGGTCGACCGTCGCCGTGCCTTCCGGCGACAGCACCTGGATCGCATCGACCTGGCAGCGCCGCTCGCATTTCCCGCAGCCATTGCACCGACCAGGATCGACCGCGGCCTGGAAATTGGCGGCCCAGTATTCCAGGGGGCGGGGCAGCTTCCGGTGCATCTCGAGCATCCCGCAGCAGCACCCGCAGCAGGAGCAGATGAATTCGGCCTTCTCCGTGTTGGACGGCTGGAGCACCAGCCCCTCGCGCTGGTTTTCCTCGATCAGCGCCATGGCCTCCCGCCGGGTGATCTCCCGGCCGGTGCCGCCTTCGAGGACCGAGCGGGCGATGGCGCCCATGGCAAGACAGGTCTCCTTGCGCTCCGTCACCCGGCAGGGCGACCCCTCCATTTCCCGCTTCCTTCGGCAGATGCACTCGAGGAGGAGAAAGGGCCCCTCGGCCTGCTCGAGCAGCGTCGTCACCGTGTCGAAGGTGGCGGCATGGTGGCGGGGATGGATGCTTTTGCCCACGGGGATCGTGCGCATCTGGGGCAGGGCGGTGCCCAGAAAGGCGATCCCGAAGCGCCGGTCGGCGGTGTAGGCGTTGAAATCCGCCACGAACTCGGGGGTCAGCCGGTCGAGCTGCATCTCGTACATCCCCACCACCAGGGGGGCGTTGCAGTAGTGGGTCCGGTCCTCTTTGACCGTCGATTCGAGGCCTCCCTTGTGGCGGATCCCCTGCAGGGCCGCCTCGAGGGCTTCGGGCGACGCCGCGAGGTGACGGGCACGGGCATAGATGATCTCGACGGGCTCGGGCCGCCAGCTGAGGCAGGCGGCGATTTCGGCCTCCTCGGGCGTGAAGATGTGCCGGAGGATCCGAAGCTCCGCGCCCGACGGCGTGGCGGGAAACCCCACCGGCTGGCGGTCCAGGTGCCGCTGCAGGCGGACGTAGACGTCCTGATCTTTTCTGTGCAAAATGCCTCCGATCTGCCGGATCCAGCGTAGGCCGCCGCGCCGGCAGTCCACTGCAGTTTCCGGTGACTTGGTGGATAATTTCCACTGCCTGCCATGGTAGCAGAATCGGCAGTGTCAAACAAGGCCGACGCCGTCATGGCTCGGGATCCGGCTGTCGGCCGAGGGGCCGAAAACCCTCTAACGATACTCATGCCAAGGAGGTTTCGGGCCCCGAAGGCCTTTCACCCGATCTCGAGAACCTTCGCTCCCCGGATCTTTCGAGTCCTCAGCTCCATCAGGGCCTGGTTGGCATCGGCCAGGGGAAAGACCTGCACCTCGGGCTGCAGCTCCATCTCGGCGGCGAGGGAGAGGAACTCGGCCACGTCCTTCCGGGTGACGTTGGCGACGCTCTTGATCTCCTTTTCCATCCAGAGGTGGGCGGGGTAGTCGAGGTCGAGGAGGCGTTCCTTGTCGCCGTCCTCCTTGCCGATGGCGTTGATCACGAGCCGGCCGCCCGGCGCGAGCCGCTTCAACCCCTCGACGACGGGGGTCCAGGCCGGGGTGGTATCGATGATGACATCCGGCGGCTCCGGCGGCGCATCCGCCGTATCGCCGGCCCAGGCCGCGCCGAGATCCCTTGCGAAGACCCGCTGGCCCTGGCTCCGGGCGAAGACGAAGACCGCAAGCGCCGGAAACCGGTGCCGCGCCATCTGGAGCACCAGGTGCGCCGACGCCCCGAATCCCGTCAGCCCTAGGATTTTCCGCCGCTCGGGTGCTGCCAGCCGCAGGGAGCGGTAGCCCACGGCCCCGGCGCAGAGGAGCGGCGCCGCCGCGATGTCGGAAAAGGTGCGGGGAATCGGGTGTGCAAAGCCTGCGGGCACCGTCATGTACTCGGCGTATCCACCATCGGCGTCCCGGCCCGTGGCCCGGAATTCCCGGCAGAGGTTTTCGAGGCCCGCCCGGCAGTAGCGGCAGCGGCCGCAGGCGGAGGAGATCCAGGCCACGCCCACCCGGTCCCCCTCGCGGCAGCCCCGGGCATCGGGGCCGCAGGCCGCAACCCGCCCCACCACCTGGTGCCCTGGAATGACGGGCAGCCGCGGCGGCGGCGTGCGCCCCTCGATTTCATCCAGCTCGGTGTGGCAGACCCCGCAGGCCGAAACCCGTATCAGGACTTCGCCGTCCCGGGGCTCCGGGATCGGCAGCTCCTTCAGCGAAAGGGGCTCCGGGTTTTCGCTGAGGTCGCAGAGCCTGCTCAGGACCATTGCCTTCATCGTTTCCATCGCTTCCCCTTCCTGTGCGTTGCCGCACCGTTGTCTTCCATCAGGGATCCTCAGACGGCCGGGATCCCCATCCAGGCGCCGGGGGGTCTCCAGCGACTTGACACCGGAGACTCCCGGCGTTACCAGAATCCCAGAGCAGCATCACCTTATCGAGAGGAGGCGGCAGTGGCGGAAGAACGGCCCAATATTGCCAGGTTCCGTTTCTATGAAGAGTTGAACGATTTCCTGCCGAAACACCAGAGAAAGCGGACCTTTGATTACGCCTTCCAGGGCCGCCCTGCGGTGAAAAACGCCATCGAGGGGATGGGCGTTCCCCACACGGAAGTCGACCTGATCCTTGTCAACGGCGCATCCGTAGGCTTCGGCCACCCCCCGCACCACGGCGATTTCGTGTCGGTCTACCCGGTCTTCGAGGCCTTTGACATCTCCCCCCTCGTGAAGCTCCACAAACGGCCGCTCCGGCATCCGGCCTTCATCCTCGACGTCCACCTGGGGACGCTGGCCCGGCGGCTGCGCCTGCTGGGGTTCGACGCCCTCTACCAAAACGACTACACCGACCCCGAGATCGTCGCCATCGCCGCCCGCGAGGGGCGGATCATCCTGACCCGGGACCGGGGGCTTCTCTGCAGAAAGGCGGTGACCCGGGGCTGCCGGATCCGCGCCCAGGCCCCGGAACTGCAGGTGCGGGAGGTCCTCGACCGGTTCGACCTCTACGGCCAGGCAGCACCTTTCACCCGGTGCACCGCGTGCAACGGGCGGCTCGATCCAGTGCCCAAAGGCGAGGTTTCCGCAGCACTGCCGCCCGGCACCCGACGGTCTCATGACGCTTTTTTCCGCTGCCGCGCCTGCGGGAAGATCTATTGGGAGGGCGCCCATTTTTCGCGGCTCAACGCCCTGGTGAAACAGTACCTGAACCGGCGCCCGGAACGGTGCTGACATCACAACGCCGTGTCGCCGCCCCGGAACGGCCCTGGCATCACGGCTCCGCTTCATCGCCCTCCGCCTGCGGGGGCTTCACTTTTTCGGTGTCGATGATCTCCTTCATGTCCATGGCCCGGTCGAAATCATGGATCTGCTCCTGGCTCAGGAGCAGGTCCTTCAAGCTGTAGATCTGCATGCGGCAGGCCTGGGTGAACAGCCGGTTCACCAGCAGCAGCGAAGCGATCTCCATCTCGTGGATCTTGTGCTCGGCCACCGCCTCCTGGGTGTTCCGTATAAACCGGTCGTCGGCCTCCTCGATCTGGACGAAGGTCGTGAGCAGCCTTCGGTACTGCTTCTGTCGGTCGCCCATGGTGAGGATGCGGAACATCCCGTGGTAGAGTTCGACCAGGCGCTTGCGGAACTGCTTGTACTGCACGTTGACATAGGGGTTTTCCGAGGCGTCGAACTCCTCCATGTTGAGGCGGATCCCCTTGAAGTTCTTGATGGAGTTCATGATGTTGCGCGAGGCATAGATGATCCGCTCGAACTCATGGGCCTCGCTCTCGCTCAGCTTCTGTGCCTGGACCTTCGAATAGAAGGTGAAGATGGCGGCGTGGAGCAGCTTGATGTTTTCGTAAAGCTCCTCCAGGGTGAACTTCCGCTTTTCGCTTTTTTCAAAGGGGGTGTCCTCGTCGAAGACCAGCTTTTCATCGATCTGCAGGAGCCGGAGATTGTAGAGCTGGCATTCCTGGAGCAGGTGGCCGACCTCCTTCCGCAGGGCCGCATCCGCGGCGTCGGTAACCTCCGGGGAGGTCTTGTCGAGGTACTCGGTCAGCACGGTCCGGTGCTCGGGGTAGAGCCATACCAGGGCGCGGGAGATCAGACCGACGAAGGGGAAAAAGATCACGACCCCCAGGAGGTTGAAAAGGGTGTGGAAAAGCGCCAGGGCCGTCAGGGCGTGGGAGTTCATGTCCACGAGCATCCCGATGAACCGGACCAGGAGATGCAACCCCGCGATCGCAGCCGCCCCCGTTACGATGTTGAAGACCAGGTGGCTCAAGGCGACCCGCTTCTTGGCCTGCACGCCGCCGATGGACCCCAGCAGGACGGTGATGGTCGTCCCGATATTGGCACCGATAACCATGGCAGCGCCCATGTCGAAGGTGATCAGGTGGCTGTTGAGGGCCGTCAGCGCAATGGCGATGGTGGCGGCGCTGGCCTGCATGGCGGCCGTGGCGAGGGCGCCGGTCAGGAGGTAGAACCAGAGCCCGTAGTCGGGAATCCGCTCCAGGCTGAAGGTCTCGGCAAAGGATTCGACGCTTCCCTTCATATAGTCGAGGCCGAGGAAGAGGAAGCCAAAGCCGATCAGGAGGCGGCTGGCGAAAAACGGCCGGGTGGCGGGACGGAAAAAGATCAGGCCGACGGCCCCGATGCCGATGAACGGGAGGGCGAAGCTCTCGATCTTGATCTTGAAGCCGATGGTGGCGACGATCCAGGCCGTGAGCGTCGTGCCGATGTTGGAGCCCATGATGACGCCGATGGCGTTTTCCATGCTCATGACCCCTGCCCCGACAAAGGCCAGCACCATGAGGGAGACGGCGGAGCTGCTCTGGAGAAGGGCCGTCACCATGAAGCCGCTCCCGATGGATCGGAGCCGACCGTCGGTGTACATCCGGATGATGCGCCGGAAGGCCCGCCCCGACAGGGATCGCACCGACTCTTCGATCAGGAGCATTCCAAAGAGGAAGATGCCCAGGCCCGCCATCAATTTCCATTCGTCCAGATTCGCCATCACCGCTCCCGTGTTTTTCCAACGCACGGAAAAACCGTTCAAGACTCCTCAGCTTTCGAGATTCGTTCATGTGATGGATATGAGGTGTTCTCCGGGTC
>CAJXSB010000118.1 GCA_913060435.1 uncultured Desulfococcus sp. | reverse complement strand
TCGATCTGGCTCCCGAGCCTCTCCGTGTGGGATGTCGACGCGGGGGCGGAACTGTTTCGGCAGTCCGGCGGGAGAGTCCTCGAAGCCCCGGCCGATGTGGAAGGCCGCGGCCGCATGGCCGTGGTGGAAGATCCCCAGGGCGCGCCGCTGGTGCTCCTCCGATCGTCTGCCGGGGATCCCGCGGACGGGCGCCCGGCGCGGCACCAGTGGCTCTGGACGGACCTCTTTACGACGGACGCCGCTGCCGCCGTGGATTTCTACCGGCGCCTTGCGCCCTATGATGCCCGAACGCTGGAAGCCGCGGACGGGGTACCCGTTACCGTTCTGGTCAGCAGCGGGAAAGCCCGCGCCGGCGTGGTCCAGATGCCCTTCAAGGGCGTGACGCCCAACTGGGTTCCCTATGTCGATGTGGCGGACCTGGATGATACCATCCGGTCGGCGGTCCAGTCCGGCGGAACACTGCTGATTCGCGTAAGAGACGCGGCGGTGCTGGCGGATCCCGTTGGTGCGGCCTTTGGTGTTCAGGCCAGGCCAGCGGATGAGAAGGGAGGGGCATCATGAGAAAAACGGTCTGTATCGTGCTGGGATGGCTCTTTCTGGCCGCATGCTGGGGCTGCACCGGCGGGGGGTATCATGGGGCCGCCGGCTACCTTGGGGTCCACCACCGCTCCCCCTGGATCGGCTTTCGGCACCACCACCGCCGACCCCTCGTGGTGGTCCCGCCGGAAGGGCCGGACCATGACCAGCCCGTGGCCGAGCCATTGCCGGAGCCGCTCCCGGAGATGCCCGAAGCCGAGCCCATGCCCGACATCGGCATGCCGGAGATGGACGACATCGGGGAGATCGGGGATGATTTATAGGGAAGATCATGATCAAGCGGCGGTGTGAGGTGACATGAAAAAAGTGGCGGATTTCCTGAAAACCACAGCCCTTGGGGGTCTGCTGGTCCTCCTGCCCTTCCTGATCCTGGTGATGTTCCTCACCGAGGTGATGGGGCTCCTGGTGGCGCTGGCCACGCCCATCGCCGATCTGCTTTTTCCGCCGGGCGAGCTTGAGAAACTCAATTCGCCGGTCCTCATTGCCGTGGCCCTGCTCGTGGGGGCCTCGTTTCTGGTCGGCCTTGCCTGGCGGGCGGAGCTCGGGCGGCGCGTCGGCCGGTGGATCGAGCTGGCCTTTCTCGAACGTCTGCCCGCCTACGCCGCCTTCAAGAACCTGACCCGCGGGTTCGTCAACACGGATGAGAACGCCGCCTTCAAGCCGGCCCTGCTGATCACCACTGAGGGTGATCGGGTCTTCATTTACGTCGTCGAGGACCCCGGCGGGGACCGGCTGACCGTGCTCGTCCCCTGGGCGCCCACCGCGTTTTCCGGCATCGTCAAGATCGTGGACCGGAGCCGGGTCGAGATGCTCGACGCCAATATCGGCGGGGTCTCCAAGGTGCTGAGCTATTGGGGGGTGGGCGCGCAGGCGATCCTGGAGCGGACCGATGCCCAAAAATAAAACCAGGCCCGGGCCGACGGCCGGCCAAGGGCGGCAGGATCCGCCGGTCTCCGATGCCGCTGCGGCGCCGCCCAGGACTCGCCTGGCCGGGGCGGTGCTCCTCTTCCTGACCGCCATCGCCTGCCCGTTCGCTGGTACGGCCATGATTGCATCCGACATGCCGCTCAGGTGGAAGACCGCTGCCGGGCTGCTCTTCTTTCCCATTCCGGAGGTCTTCGACCTCTCCGCCATCGCCATTCTGGGAAAACCCGGATTCGCCTACCTGAAATCGCGGGTATGGGCCTGGTTCCGAAAGCACGGCCCGCCTGCCGCGGTCGGCCCGACCCGCTACCGCATCGGACTTGCCATGTTTCTCCTGCCGCTCTTCTGCGCATGGATTCACCCCTATGCGGCGCCCTACATTCCCGGGTATGCCGCCCACCGGATCGCCATCAACCTGGCCGGGGATCTGTTGTTCGTCGCCAGTTTTTTCGTCCTGGGCGGGGACTTCTGGGACAAGGTGCGGGCCCTGTTCATCCACCGGGCCACGGTCCGGATGCCTTCCAAGGAAGAGTGAACACCATGCCGGTGGGCATTTCCAAAGGCATTCCGCACGTTCGATACAAAAGAGCGTTTGACATCCCTGCGCCCCAGCGGATAGTATATTCTGAACCTCCCTCTCGAATCCGTCGTTTTGTGCCCCACAACCCCTGGGATTCCGTTCCATCGAAGCGTTGATGCTCTTCCTCGGCGAGCACTGCGCCCCGGGCGGCGTCCCTGCCACACATGGAGACGATTGATGACCCAGACCATCCAGTTCACCCTGAACGGCAGCCCCGTCAGCATCGACGTGGACGAAGAACGAACCCTCCTGTGGGTCCTCAGAGACGACCTGAGCCTCACCGGCGCTAAATTCGGATGCGGCGAAGGCTTGTGCGGCGCCTGCACCATCCTTCTGGACGGTGAGGCGGTCCCGTCCTGCCAGCTGACTGCCGGGTATGCTGCGGGAAAAAAGATCACCACCATCGAGGGGCTCGAGCAGGACGGCCGGCTGCACACCGTCCAGAAGGCCTTTATCAAGTACGATGCCCTCCAGTGCGGCTTCTGCACACCGGGTATGATCCTCCGGGCAGTCGCCCTCCTATCCGCCAACCCCGAGCCGTCCAGCGATCAGATCCTCTCGGCGATGGACGGCAACCTCTGCCGCTGCGGCGCCCACGTCCGCATTATCCAGGCCGTTCAAACCGCATCCGAAGCCATGAAAGGAGGCCGGTCATGACGCAAAAAGGGAATTCCGCCAAAAACCCAGCCGGCACCGGTCCGCCGCAGGCATCCATTACCCGGCGGGCGTTTCTCAAGCGCATGGGACTCCTGGGCGGCGGCATCATCGTCTACGGGGCTCTGGGCGATGTTGCCGCGCTGGCACGAGCCCCGAGGGAGGGCTACATCGGCGCCGGCGTCCCCATTGATTTCAACGCGTTTCTGCGGATCGGCGCGGACAGCCGCGTGACTTGCTTCGTGGGGAAAATCGAAATGGGGCAGGGGCCCATCACTTCGTTTGCCCAGATGGCGGCCGAAGCGCTTGACGTCTCCTACGAGTCGGTCGACATGGTTATGGGGGACACCGGCCGATGCCCCTGGGACGCCGGGACCTGGGGCTCCCTTTCGACCCGTTTCTATGGGATCTTCGTCAAGGAGGCTGCCGCCGAGGCCAAGGGGGTCCTGAAGGCGCTGGCCGCCGAACGCCTTCTCTGCCCGATGTCGCGTCTTTCCACGAAAAACGGCATCGTCTTTGACCGGGACCGCCCCATGTCCCGGGTTTCCTACGGCGAACTGACCCGGGGAAACATCATCGAAAGGCACCTTGAAACGCTTCCGCCCCCCAAGCCGACATCCGAATACACCATCAGCGGCAAGCCCTACCTTCGAAGGGATGCGATGGACAAGGTCACCGGGCGGGCGAAGTTCACGGCGGACATGCGCCTGCCGGGCATGCGCTACGCACGAATCCTGAGGCCGCCGGCCCACGGCGCGCGGCGGATCCGTGTCGACACCTCCGGCGCGGAGCAGATGAAGGATGTGCAGGTTCTCCGGGAAGGCGACATGGTCGCGGTACTCCACCCGGATCCTGACGGCGCGGCGGCAGCCCTGGAACGCATCAGCGCCGATTACGACGTCCCGGACACGGGCATCAACGACGAGACCATCTTCCAGCACCTGCTGGAGCATGCCCCGGCCCCGGCGGTGGCATCCGAAGCCGGAAGCCTTGATTCGGGCGAATCTTCGTCCCAGTCCATCATCGAGGAGACCTATCTGAACAGTTATGTCGCCCACGCCCCCATGGAGCCCCACGCCGCATTGGCCGCTGTCGAAGACGGAAAGGCGAAGATCTGGGCCTCGACCCAGACGCCCTTTGGCGTCCAACAGCAGGTTGCCCAGGCCCTGGGCCTTCCCGCGGAGAAGGTGCGCATCATTGCGCCGTTTGTGGGCGGGGGATTCGGGGGGAAGTCGGCATCTGCACAGGCGGTCGAAGCGGCGCTGCTGGCCCGGCGCGCCGGCAGCCCGGTCATGGTGGTCTGGACCCGGGAGGAGGAGTTCTTCTTCGACACCTTCCGGCCGGCCGCTGTGGTTAAGATTCGATCCGGCCTCAACGGCGCCGGGCGCATTTCACTCTGGGACTACCAAGTCTACTTTGCCGGCAAGCGGGGCTGCGAGAATTTTTACGATATTCCACACCACCGTGAGGCGGTTTACGGCGAATGGCGGATCGCGCCGGGCATCCACCCCTTCGCCGTGGGACCCTGGCGGGCCCCGGCTGCCAACACGAACGTCTTTGCCCGGGACCTTCACATGAACATCATGGCCGCGAAGGCGGGGATCGACCCCCTGGCTTTCCGCCTTCATCACCTGAGCGACGATCGGATGCGCGGGGTCCTCGAAGCCGCTGCCCGTCAATTCGGCTGGACGCCGGCAAAGACACCCAGCGGGCGAGGGTACGGCATCTCCTGCGGCATCGATGCGGAGACCTATGTGGCGGCCATGGCCGAGGTGGCCGTGGACCGGAAGAGCGGCGGAATCGAGGTGAAGCGGGTCGTCTGCGCACAGGACATGGGCGAGGTCGTCAATCCACAGGGGGCGACCCTGCAGATGGAGGGATGCATCACCATGGGGCTCGGCTATGCCCTGAGCGAAGAGGTCCACTTCCGCAACGGGCGGCTCCTGGATGTCAATTTCGACACCTACGCTATCCCGCGGTTTTCATCCCTGCCCGCCATCGAGACCGTGATCGTCCCGAACCCGTCCATCGGACCCAAGGGCGGCGGTGAGCCGGCAATCGTCTGTATGGGCGGCGTGCTGGCCACTGCGGTATACGACGCGACAGGGGCCGTCGTTCGACAGCTCCCCATGACGCCGGAGCGCGTCAAAGAGGCCCTGAAACAAGCAGGCTGAACCGGAAGCGGCCACGAACAGAACCATAATAGCGGGCTGCGCTTCGGCGGGAGTCCCTTCGGATTTGATCATCTTTACCGAGTGGCGGGTATTTCCTGCGTCATTTATGTGGTTGCATCGATGGAAAGATATGATATATGGAGCGCCATGAATTGATGTCCCCCTGCAGGCACTGACGAATGCAACCACAGGCCGAAACAACCGGCTTTCAGACATCCATGCTGAAGGGAAGCGATATTGATGCAACCCCGTTCTCGTTCAAAGCGGCCGTCGGGTAAATCACGTCGACGTCGCCCCACTCTCATGACCGCAGGAATTGTTGCCGTGATCGTCCTGCTGTTTGCGGTATGGCACTACCGGGGCCGCCATTCTGCACCGCCCGAGGTCGATCCGAATGCACCGTCCGGTGAAAGCGCCCTGTCGACCCCGTCGGATGCGGCGGGGCCGCCGGCGGCAGCGGAACTGTTGCAGGGCCGGTGGGTCCGGCCGGACGGCGGCTACATCATCGAGATCAGCGGCATCGCATCCGACGGCCGCCTGGATGCCCGCTACTACAATCCCCGCCCCATCCATGTCGCCAAGGCCACGGTCTCGAACGAGAGCGGCCTTGCAAAGGTGTACCTCGAACTGCGGGACACCGGCTATCCCGGCGCCACCTACACCCTGCTGTACAAATCGGCCGACGATCTCCTGATCGGGAGCTATCATCAGCCTGCTGTTGGCCAGACCTTTGACGTGGTCTTCATGCGCTACAAGCCCGCGCAATGACCCTCCGGCTGCGAAAATATTTCCTGCTCCATTTCCGGCCGAAAACGGTGCCGGAAAGCACCCTGGCCCTGACCCTCTCCTGGGGGCTCGGGGGGCTGGCGGCCGTCCTGGTGCTCCTCCAGATGGGAACGGGCCTGCTGCTCAAATTCGCCTATGAGCCGACCCCGCAGGGCGCTTACGCCTCCATCCAATATCTGATCGCCGACGTTCCCTTCGGGCGGCTCGTGCGGAACCTCCACCACTGGGGCGCCAACCTCCTGGTTGGGGTTGTGGTGCTGCATCTGCTGCGGGTCTGCTTCACGGGTGCGTTTCATGCCCCCCGCCGGCTCAACTGGGTCATCGGCCTGGGGCTTCTCACGACGGTCCTTCTCTCCAATTTTACGGGGTACCTGCTGCCCTGGGACCAGCTCGCCTACTGGGCCGTCACGGTATCCACCGGGATGCTGGAATACATTCCCGGGTTCGGACCCGTCATGCAGCAATGGATCCGAGGCGGACCGGAGATCGGAGCGATGACCCTCCGCCTCTTTTTTGCTGTCCACACCGCCCTGGTGCCGTTGCTCTTTGCCGTCCTGATGGGATTTCATTTCTGGCGGGTGCGAAGGGCAGGGGGGCTGGTGATCCCCCGGAAGGCGGATGAATGGCGCGGTGATCCGGAAAGCGGCGAACCGGCGCCGGGGCCAGCGCGTGAGCGGGTGCCGGCCGTTCCCCACCTGATCGTCCGGGAAGCGGCCATGGCTGCCGTGGGGGTGGCTGCCGTGCTGCTCCTGGCGGTCGCCGTCGACGCCCCCCTGGAAGGCCCGGCCAACCCCGGCCTGAGCCCCAACCCCACCAAGGCGCCCTGGTATTTCGCGGGCTTTCAGGAGCTCCTGCTGCATGTCCACCCCACGGTTGCGGTGTTCATCGTTCCGGTGATGGCGACGCTGGCCCTGGCGGCCCTGCCGTTCTGGAGATATCAGGCCGACCCCGGCGGCATCTGGTTCATCTCCCGGTCGGGGCGCCGTTCCGCCCTGGCCGCCGCCCTTTCCGGCGCGCTGGCCGCAATACTGTGGATCGCCGTCGACCACGGGCTGGCCAGCTATTCCGCTGCAACGGGCCGTTTTTCTTCCGTCGGTCTTCCGCTCCTGCTCCTGGCGGCATTTGCAGCCGCCGGCTGGGGATCTTTCGGAAAAAGGGGCACGGGGTTGAACAACGAGGGGGTTCAGGTCGCATTCGTCTTCGCGGCCGCCGGCTTTGCAGTGATGACCGTCACCGGCGCCGTATTCCGCGGGGAGGGCATGGCCCTGGGATGGCCATGGTAGCCCTCGGCCAGCGCCTTCCCGATCGAACCTCGCAGCCTGGCGTATTCCGGGGTCGCCGGCAGCATGTTGCGAAGCATCCATACACCTGAGGTCTGTTATGCCGCATACCGTTGAAAACCGGATAAATCATGATCCACCAGCGGAGGAGGCGCCCCGGCGCTCTTTCCTCAACTGGATCTGGGGGGGGCTGGGGCTGGCCGTGCTGGCCGAGATGGTCTGGCTGGCAGGGGCTTTCCTGCGGCCCCGGCGCCGGGCGGTCCGGGGCGGGGGCTTCGGCGCAGTGATCGACGCCGGGCCTGTGGAGCGCTTCACCCGGGGCTCGGTCACCGCCTTTCCCCGGGGCCGCTTCTACCTGGCCCGGCTCGAGGACGGCGGTTTTCTGGCCCTCTCCCGGGAGTGCACCCACCTGGGATGCACCGTGCCCTGGGATGAAAAGGAGGGGGTCTTCCGGTGTCCCTGCCACGCCTCGGTGTTCGACATCCGGGGGGATGCGATCCACGCCCCGGCGACCCGGGCCCTCGACCTGTTCCAGGTCGACATCGAAAACGACACCGTCCGGGTCGACACCGGCCGTCGGCGGCGGCGAAGCGCCTTTCAGGCCAGCCAGGCTGCCTATCCGGCCCGAACATGATTCGAGAGATGACATCCATGACCTCCATCCCATCCATTCTCCGGGGAAAAGATGCGGTCTGACCCCCTCCTGCGCTGGAAGCTCACCGGCCTGATCGCGACCATTGTGATCCTGCTCTCGATGCCGCTCTACTGGTTCGGTGGACAGCGGCGCGCAGCATCCTCGCCGGCATCCGAGGGGGCGCCGGCGGCTGCTTTCGTGGGCAGTGAGGCCTGCCGGGACTGCCACCGGAACGAGTACGACAAATGGCAGGGCTCCCATCACCGGTGGGCCATGGCCGAGGCGACGGACGATAGCGTCCTGGGGGATTTCGACGATGCGCGGTTCGACGATCCCGACATGCCCGCACGGTTTTACCGCAGAGACGGCCGGTTCTACGTTGAGACAATAGGGCCGGGCGGAGAGATGGGGGAATTCGAGATTACCTACACCTTCGGGTGGTACCCCCTCCAGCAGTACCTGGTGCCCTTTCCCGGGGGGCGCCTCCAGTGCCTTCCCATCGCCTGGGACGTGCCGGGCGGACGATGGTACCACCTCTACCCGGACCAGGCCCCATACCGCCCCCTCGACCCGGACGACTGGCTCTACTGGACAAGGAGCGGCCAGAACTGGAACGGCATGTGCGCCGAGTGCCACTCCACCGACCTGAAGAAGAACTACGACCCGGAACAGGACACCTACGCGACCACCTGGTCGGAGATCAGCGTGGGATGCGAGGCGTGCCACGGACCGGGATCCGCACACGTTCGATGGGCCGAGACCCCCGAAATGGGGCGGTCCGAACTCCAGAATGCCGCCCTCCCGGTCCGGACCCGCGACCTTACCTCCCGCGAACTCATCGAGCTGTGCGCCCCCTGTCATTCCCGCCGCATGTCCCTCTCGGACAACCTCCACGCCCATGACGACTTCCTCGACTACGCCATCCCGCAGCTCCTCTCCGAGGGCCGCTATTTTCCGGACGGCCAGATCCTCGATGAGGTCTATGTCTACGGCTCCTTCATGCAGAGCAAGATGTACGACCGGGGCGTCCGCTGCAGCGACTGCCACGACGTACACAGCATCCAGCGCGTCAAGGAGGGAAACGACCTCTGCCTCCAGTGCCACCGGGCGGCCGTCTACGACACGGCCGACCACCATTTCCACAAGAAAGCGGGGGAGAAGGGCGAGCCCATCCGGGCGGCGTCCGGTGAAGTGCTTTTCGACGTGGGCACCGGAGCCCTGTGCGAGCAGTGTCACATGCCCGGGCGGGTCTATATGGGCACGGACTACCGGCCCGACCACAGCTTCCGGATCCCCCGGCCCGACCTCAGCCGGGAGATCGGCGTCCCCAATGCCTGCAGCCGCTGCCATGCCGACAAAAGCGTCGCCTGGGCCGTCGAAGAGACGGGCAGGTGGACCGGCCGGAAGAAGCGGCCCCACTACGGCACCATCCTGGCGGCGGGCCGGCAGGGGGACCCCGACGCGGCGGCGGGCCTGGCGGCGCTCTCGGGGGACCGGCTCTACCCGGCCATTGTCCGGGCGACGGCCCTGTCCCTGTTGTCCGGCTATCCCGGGGCCGCTACGGACGCGGCATTTGCCCGTGCCCTGGAGGACGAGGCTGCGCTGATGCGGTGGGCGGCCCTCCGATATCACCCGGAGGCGGATCCGGCCCGCCGAATCGCCCTGGCCGGCCCCCGGGTCTACGATCCGGTCAAGGCGGTCCGCATCGAGGCGGCCCGCACCCTGGCCGGCATCCCCGGTGATCGGCTCCCGTCGGACCTGAAGGAGCGGGTCGGACCGGGAATCGCTGAATATGAAGCAGCCATGTTGTACACCGCCGACTTCGCGCCCTCCCGGCACAACCTCGGCAACCTCTACGCGGAACAGGGGGAAATCGAGCGGGCGGCGGAAGCGTTTCGAAGCGCCATCGCCATCGACGGCAGGTTCTATCCCGCCAAGGTCAACCTGGCCATGCTCTACAACCGCATGGGAAAAAACGAAGCGGCCGAATCGCTGCTCCGGGAGGTGGTCGACGAAAACCCGGCGCTCTACGAAGTCTATTACTCCCTGGGGCTCCTGCTGGTCGAAAACGGCAAGCCCGGTGAGGCCGCGGCATTTCTGGCCGCTGCTGCGGAGAAGATGACGGACCGGCCCCGGATCGCCTACAATCTCGGACTGCTCTACCAGCGGCTCGGGCGCTTCAGCGAGGCCGAGGCAGCGCTTGGCAGGGCCCTTGCGGCAGCACCGGAAAACCCCGATTACCTCTATGCCCTGGCGGTCTTTTATCTTCAGCAGGGCCGGATCGACGATGCAGCGCAGGCCGCCGGAACGCTGCTGGAGAAGCACCCCTCCCTGCCGGCGGCGCGGAACCTGAACGACGCCATACAGCAGCGCGGGAATCCATGATGCGGGGGGGGCGGCACGCCAAAGGGGCTTTTTCCGGGAATTTTCCGGCCCCGCGTCCCGTGGTCCGGGCCGCCCTCTGGATGACCGGCACGCTGCTCTCCTTCATGGCCATGGCTGTTGGGGGCCGGGAGCTGTCGGCCGGCATGGGCACCTTCGAGATCCTTTTTTTCCGGAGCCTGATCGGGCTGGTCATCATCGGCGCCATCCTGCTTCGGCAGCGTCGGGGCTGGGCGTGGTCCCGGAGCCTCCCCGTGCACATCCTCAGAAATGTGGCCCATTTCGGGGGGCAGTTCGGCTGGTTCTACGGGCTGGCCCTGATCCCCCTGGCCGAGGTCTTCGCCATCGAGTTCACGGTGCCCGTCTGGACGGCCCTGCTGGCGGCCGTCATCCTGAAGGAGCGGCTGACGCCCACCCGGATCGCCGCCATCGGCCTCGGCATCGCAGGCATGCTCATTATCCTTCGGCCCGGGGTCTCGGTGGTCAGCCCGGCGGCCCTGGCGGTCCTGGGCGGCGCGGTCTGCTACGCCCTCTCCCACACCCTGACGCGGCGGCTGGTCCAGACCGATGCTCCCATCATGATTCTTTTCTACATGCCCCTGGTTCAGCTGCCCCTGGGGTTCCTGCCGGCCCTCCGGGAATGGACGGCGCCCACCCCCGGCATGTGGCCCTGGCTCCTGGCTGTCGGGGCGGCAGCCCTGAGCGGCCATTACTGCATGGCCCGGGCATTCGCCCTGGCCGACGCCACGGTGGTGGTCCCCATGGATTTCCTGCGCCTGCCCATGATCGCACTGGTCGGCCGCCTCCTCTACGGCGAGGCCATCGACGGCTTCGTCCTGGCCGGGGCGCTGGTGATGCTGGCGGGAAACATCCTCAACATCCGCGCGGAACGGACCGGGGTAGCCGTGCCGGAAACAAAAAGCGACTGAAGCGCTGGGGCGGACCGTTTCTGCATTGATTTTGTCCTAACAAAATCCTAACATTTTGTGCTATTCTGTCATACCCGGCGGCCGGAAGGTCAGGGATATAAGGCCCAGCTTTCGAGATTCGTTCATGCGATGGACAATTATGAGGTGTTCTCCGGGTCCGGTTTCCGCCCCGTGAGCCGTGAGTTTTAGTGCCGCTTGGATGCAGCGGAGGAATAGCGGCCCGG
>CAJXSB010000117.1 GCA_913060435.1 uncultured Desulfococcus sp. | reverse complement strand
GGGGAGGGCAGCAGGATGAAGTATTTCACATCCAGGATGCGCGAGGTCTTGTCCGCCCGCTCCAGGTAGCGCCCCAGGCGCATGAAATGCCAGGCCTCGCCGTGGATCATCGTCTCGCTGGTGATGCCGCCGATCATCATCAGGCGCAGCTGGACCTGGCTGCAGAAGTCGTTGGGGTTTTCGTAGACCGGGAACTGGTATTTGCCCGCCTCCTCGACGAAATGGTAGAAGGCGTTGATCTGCTCCCACATCTCCGTTGAGATGACGTCCCGCACCGTCCGGGCGTTTTCCCGGGCGGCGCGGAGGCAGGAGATGATGGAATTGGGATAGGCCGTGTCGAACAGGAGAAAAGAGATCACATTCTCCTTCGAGAAGCCGTCGTTCTGCTTTAGAAAGGGTTCGACGTCGCCGGTGGCGCTGATCAGGGCGCTCCACTCCCGGGCTCCGTCCATGGGCTGGTCGAGGGTCAGGTGCCAGTTGACGTTGATGAACCGGGAAATGTTTTCAGCGCGTTCAAGATACCGGCTCATCCAGTACATGGTATCCGCAACTCTACTGAGCATGCTGTTGGGTCCTTTCTTCGGGCATTGGGACGGAGCGGTGGTTGCCCACCACCCAGGTGTCTTTGCTGCCGCCGCCCTGGGAGGAGTTGACGACCAGCGAGCCCTTCCGGAGGGCCACCCGCGTAAGGCCGCCGGGCAGGACGAAGATCTCTTCGCCGTAGAGGATAAAGGGCCTCAGGTCCACGTGGCGCCCCTCCAGCCGCTCGTCGACGATCACCGGGACCCGTGAGAGCCCCAGTGCCGGCTGGGCGATGAAGTTCCTCGGCGCCTCCTGGATGCGGCGGGCGAATTCGGTCCGCTCCCCGGCGGACGACGACGGGCCGATGAGCATACCGTATCCGCCGGACTCGTTGGCCGATTTCACCACGAGCTTCGCCAGGTTCTCGAGCACATACTCCCGGTCCCGCCGCTCCCAGCAGAGGTAGGTGGGCACGTTGGGGATGATGGCCTCCTCCCCCAGATAGTATTGGATCATCTTCGGGACATAGGCGTAGATGACTTTGTCGTCGGCGACCCCCGTTCCCGGCGCGTTGGCCAGGGCCACCCGTCCGGCCCGGTAGGCTTCCATGATGCCCGGCACGCCGAGCAGGGAGTCCTTCCGGAACACCGTCGGGTCCAGAAAATCGTCGTTGAGCCGGCGGTAGATCACGTCGACCCGCTGGAGCCCCCGGGTGGTGCGCATGCAGACGAAGCCGTCCTCGACCACCAGGTCGCTGCCCTCCACCAGCTCGATGCCGGTCTCATGGGCGAGAAAGGAGTGCTCGAAGTAGGCGGCGTTGTAGATCCCCGGGGTCAGAAGGGCCACCGTGGGATTCTGGACGCCCGGCGGGGCGATGGAATAGAACACGTCCAGGAGCCGGGTGGGGTAGACGTCCACTGCCTTGACGTTGGAGGCCATGAAGACTTCGGGAAAGGTCCGCTTCATGAGGCGTCGGTTGGCCAGCACGTAGGAGACCCCTGACGGGCAGCGAAGGTTGTCCTCGAGAACGAAGACCCGCCCGTTTTCGTCGCGGACCAGGTCGGTGCCGGTGATGTGGCACCAGATCCCCCCGGGGGGATCGAGGCCGATGCACGGCTTGAGATACCCTTCGGCCGAGAGGATCAGTTCGGCGGGCACGACGCCGTCCGCCGCGATTTTCTGGTCGTGGTATACATCGTCGATGAAGAGATTGAGCGCCCGGATGCGCTGTTTGAGGCCGGCCTCGATGGTTTCCCACTCTTCCCCCTCGACGATCCTGGGGATGAGATCGAAGGGCCATATCTTTTCGGCCCCGGCGTCGTTGCCGTAGACATTGAACGTGATCCCCATGTCAAAGAGCGCCTTTTCCGCCGCTTTCTGGCGGCGCTCGAGTTCGCCTTCGGGCAGGGATGCGATCTTCTGGGCCAGAAGGCGGGTGCCTGCCCGGGGTGTTCCCGGGGATGCGAACATCTCGTCGTAGAATTCACCGATGTCGTAGTTTTCGAAATTCATGCGTCCTCTCTTTCCAGCACTTTTTTTCCGGCCCTATGCGGGGCAGCGTGTCGGGAAGGGGTAAAGCAAATAATGGGCCATGCATGATAGAATCACGGCAACCACCGCAACCTCGAAGATGGTGGTCGCTCCCTCTGGTGGACTGCCGGTGTGGACAGGAAACAAAAAAGTTAATTATATAATGATAATACAACAAGATTGTGAAAAATTACAGCGTTTCTTTTGCGGCACCCCTCCGGTGGGGCAGGCCGGCGTCCGAGCGCCTGGTGGGCAGAGATTTCCAACAGTCTTGCAAAGGCAGTGCAAACGTAATAGATTGATCAAATGTCGATGAGTCCGGGGCCGCTGCTTCGGGCTGTAGATCGGAGGCAATCGCCAGCACAGGAAGGAGTTCCCATGGCCATCCGCGTCGCACTCAACCATCGCACCGAATACCGATACGACCGCAGGGTCGGCTTGGCGCCCCATGTCTTCCGGCTACGGCCCGCAGCCCATTGCCGGACCCCTGTTGAAGCCTACTCCCTCGTCATTACCCCCAAAAAGCATTTCATCAACTGGCAGCAGGATCCCTTCGGCAACTACCTGGCCCGCGTGGTCTTCCAGGAGAAGACCGATCACCTGACGATCGAGGTCGATCTGGTGGCCAACATGACGGTGATCAACCCCTTTGACTTTTTCATGGAAGAATACGCCCAGAACGTCTTTTTCGAATACCAGGAAGATCTCAAAAAGGAGCTGGGCCCCTACCTGGAGATCCGGGAGCGCGGCCCCCTGCTGAAGGAATGGGTCGCATCGGTGGACCGCTCGCCGCAGAACACCGTCGATTTCCTGGTCTATCTCAACCAGAAGCTCTGGAATGCCCTCGACTACACCATCCGCCTGGAGCCGGGCGTCCAGACCTGTGAAGAGACCCTCGGGAGAAAGACCGGCTCCTGCCGGGACTCGGCCTGGCTCCTGGTCCAGATTCTTCGCCATCTGGGGCTGGCGGCCCGTTTCGTTTCCGGCTATCTGGTCCAGCTCACGGCAGATCTTAAATCCCTCGACGGCCCCTCCGGCCCGGAAGCCGACTTTACCGACCTCCACGCATGGGCCGAGGTGTATGTCCCCGGCGCCGGCTGGATCGGTCTTGACCCCACGTCGGGCCTCTTCGCCGGCGAGGGGCACATCCCCCTGGCCTGCACGCCCGATCCGGCCAGCGCCGCCCCGGTCACCGGCGCAACGGATCCGTGCGAGGTGGGCTTCTCCTACAGCAACAGTGTCCAGCGCATCCACGAGGACCCCCGGGTGACCAAGCCCTATACCGAGGAGGCGTGGGCGGCCATCCAGCGCCTCGGCCGCGAGCTTGACGCGGTGCTCTCCGCAGGCGACGTCCGTCTCAGCATGGGCGGCGAGCCGACCTTCGTCTCCGTTGACGACATGGAGTCCCCTGAATGGAACACCGATGCCGACGGCCCCCACAAGCGGAAGCTGGCCGGCGATCTGCTGCGGCGTCTGGCCACGGCCTTCGGCACCGGCGCCGTCCGCCACTACGGGCAGGGGAAGTGGTATCCCGGGGAGCCGCTGCCCCGATGGGCCCTCGGCTGCTACTGGCGGAAGGACGGGCGGCCGGTGTGGCACGACCCGTCGCTGATGGCCGACGAGACCCGGGACTACCACCATACTGCTGAAGAGGCCCGTCGCTTTGTCCGGGACCTGGCCTCTGCGCTGGGCGTCGATCCGACCTGCGCGCTCCCGGGCTACGAGGATGTCTTCTATATCCTCTGGAGTGAAGGGAATCTTCCCCGCAACGTGGACCCGCTCAAGGCCGACCTGAAGGACCCCGAAGCGCGCCGCCGCCTGGCCCGCCAGCTTGACGGCGATCCCGGCCGCCCCGTGGGCTATGTGCTGCCCCTTGGGTGGGATTTCTCCCGCGATTCCTGGCGGAGCCATCCGTGGGAATTTCGTCGGGAGGCCATGTTCCTGGTGCCCGGGGATTCGGCCATGGGCTATCGCCTGCCCCTGGACGCGTTGCCTTGGGTGGACCCCAAGCGGCGGCCGCCCATGCCCGAACGCTCCCAGTTCGATCTCTACCCGGCGCTGGGGGATGCCTCCGGGCCCCCGAAAGGCGGCGGAAGGCCGGAGCGCCCGGTCGTCCGCGAACCGCTGGACGGGGATTCCGACGACGAGCGCGTGCTTCACACGGCGCTGTGCGTCGAACCGAGGGACGGGCGGCTCTATGTCTTCCTGCCGCCGCTCAGTTATCTCGAACATTTCCTGGCACTGGTCGCAGCCATCGAGCAAACCGCCGCGAACCTGGGGCTACCGGTGGTCCTGGAGGGGTATCCTCCGCCCGAGGATCCGCGTCTCGAGGGGCTGAAGGTCACGCCGGATCCCGGCGTCATCGAGGTCAACATCCACCCGGCCGCCTCGTGGGATGCACTGGTAGCAAATATCACGACCCTATACGAGGAGGCGCGCCTCTCCCGTCTGGCCACCGAAAAATTCATGCTCGACGGCCGTCATACCGGCACCGGCGGCGGAAACCACGTCACCATCGGCGGCGTGACGCCCGGGGACAGCCCCATGCTGCGGCGGCCCGACCTGCTGCGGAGCCTCGTGACCTACTGGCAGCACCACCCGGGGCTCTCGTACCTTTTTTCCGGGGCGTTCATCGGGCCCACCAGCCAGGCGCCCCGGGTCGACGAAGGACGGAGCGAACAGCTCTATGAGCTGGAGATCGCCTTTCAGCAGATCCCCGAGGGGCAGCCGGCCCCCTTCTGGCTGGTCGACCGGCTTTTCCGCCACCTCCTGGTCGACATCACCGGCAATACCCACCGCGCCGAGTTCTGCATCGACAAGCTCTACTCCCCCGATTCGCTCTCGGGCCAGCTCGGCCTGGTCGAGTTCCGTGCCTTTGATATGCCGCCCCACGCGCGCATGAGCGTGGTGCAGATGCTCCTGATCCGGGCGCTCATCGCCCGGTTCTGGAAGACCCCCTACACCTTCCCCCTGGTGCGCTGGGGCACGGAGCTCCATGACCGGTGGATGCTGCCCCATTTTGTTCAGCGGGATCTGGAGGAGGTCGTCTCGGAGCTGAATCGGGCCGGGGTGCCGTTCGAGGCGGCGTGGCTGTCGCCCTTTTTTGAGTTCCGCTTCCCCCATTACGGGACGGTCCGGATCCGGGACATCACCGTGGAGCTTCGCATGGCCATCGAACCCTGGCATGTCCTGGGGGAGGAGATTGGCCGCGCAGGGACCTCCCGGTTCGTCGACTCCTCCCTCGAGCGGCTTCAGGTCAAGGCCTCGGGGTTGATCGACACCCGGCACGTGCTGGTCTGCAACGGCCGCCGGATCCCGTTCTACGGGACCGGCGTCCACGGCGAATATGTCGCCGGGGTCCGCTACCGGGCGTGGCAGCCGCCGTCGGCCCTCCACCCGACCATCGGGGTCCATTCGCCCCTGGTTTTCGATCTGGTCGACACCTGGAACGGGCGGTCCGTCGGCGGTTGCACCTACCATGTCATGCACCCCGGCGGGCGCAGCTATGACACCTTCCCCGTCAATGCATACGAGGCAGAGGCGCGGCGCTTCAACCGGTTCTGGCCTTATGGGCACACACCGGGTGCGGCCCTCCGGCCGCCGGCGCCGCCTTCGGCCGGGCGCTTCGTCCCTGAAGGACATCCGCCGGGTCCCATGGACCCCCCGGCCGAGACGCCCAACCCCGAATATCCCTATACCCTCGACCTTCGCCTTTCGTAGGGAGGAGAGCCGCTTTCCATGAGCATAGAAGCCATCCAGAAAAATGCTGCTGCCGGCCGCCGGGCCGTGTGCGCGGGGTACATGCCCGCCGCCGGAACCTATGATGAGATGTTCCACGAAGACGGCACCACCCGTCGGCACTGGGGGCCGTTTCTCACCGCCCTGAACCGCATGGGAAGCGAAGACCTGGAGCGCCGCCGGCAGGAGGTGATGCGGATCCTCCGGGAGAACGGCATCGCCTACAACATCCATGGCAGCGCCCAGGGCGTTCACCGCAACTGGCGCCTCGACATCGTCCCGCTCCTCTTCAGCCGGGAGGAATGGGGGACGCTGTCGGCGGGGCTCCGGCAGCGGGCCCGCCTCCTGGACATGATCCTCGCCGACCTTTACGGCCCCCGGATGCTCATCCGGGAAGGGCTCCTGCCCATGGCGCTCATCTACCGCCATGAGGGGTTCCTGCGGGCGTGCCATGATCTGGCGCCGGATCGCTTTCCCCGGCTGGCCCTCTATTCCGTGGACCTCGCCCGGAGCGCCGACGGGGGCATCCAGGTCCTGGGCGATTTCTGCCAGCAGCCGGTGGGCATCGGGTACGCCCTGGAGAACCGGACGGCCATGGCCAGGGTCCTGCCTGATTTTTTCCGGGAATGCCGGATTCTGCGGCTGTCGGATTTCTTCCGGACGCTCCGGGCGGAGATTGCCGACGCCGCGCCCCGCCAGGCCGAGTCGCCAAGGATCGTTCTGCTCTCCCCGGGGCCCCGGGATCCATTCTATTTCGAGCAGTCCTATCTGGCGGCATACCTCGGGTATCCCCTGGTCCAGGGGGACGACCTGACGGTCCGCGACGGCGCTGTCTGGCTGAAATCCCTGGCCGGGCTTCAGCGGGTCGACGTCATCCTTCGGCAGCTGGACGATCTGGGTGTGGATCCCCTTGAGCTTCGTCAGGATTCCCGCATCGGCGTTGCCGGTCTGATTGAGGCCGCCCGCCGGGGGAGCGTCTCGATCCTCAACCCGCCCGGGAGCGGCATCCTCGACAACCCCGGACTGATGGCGTTTCTGCCCGGGATCGCACAGCGGCTTCTGGGGGAGCCGCTCATCCTGCCCTCGCTGGAGACCTGGTGGTGCGGCGCGCCCGATTCGCGGCGCTACGTCCTCGAGAATATCGACCGGCTGATCATCAAGCATATCCACCGGTCGCCCCAGCATCCGCCGGTCTACGGGTCCCTGCTGCAACGGGAGGAAAAGGATATGTGGCGCCGCCGCATCGAAGCGGCGCCCCACCGGTACGTGGGCCAGGAGCAGCTCCGCTTTTCGACCACCCCGGCCCTCTCGGAGAGTCATTTCATCCCGCTCCACACCATCTTCCGGGGGTTTGCGGTGGCGCGCCGGAAGGGGGAATACGAGGCCATGCCCGGCGGCATTGCCCGAAGCGCCGGCGACCGGACATCGGATGTCGTCTCCAACCGGACCGGCGGGATGATCCGGGATGTCTGGGTTACGGCGTCGCAGCCCCAGAAGCATGTCAGCCTCTGGCTTCAGCAGGAGCGGCTGGATCGTGCCTTCACCCGGATCAGCGTCCTGCCGAGCCGCGCGGCGGAAAACCTCTTCTGGGTGGGGCGCTATGCCGAGCGCACCGAAGCCCTGGGCAGGCTCCTCCGGACCACGTTTCACTATATGATCGAGTGGGACTGGACCGAAGAGGATGCCAATGGCCTCTTTTTCAAGCAGCTCCTCGCCTGTCTCAACGCCCTGAGTCTCCGGCATGCTGCCGCACCGCTCGACGGGGGCTCGCTCTCGGACGCCGCCTTCGATGCCGAGGTCTCCCGCGTGGTCCACGACAGCAACAATTCCGGCAGCCTGACCTCGATCCTGCAGTTCATGTTGAACGCCGCCTACGCGGTCCGGGATCACTGGTCCACCGACACCTGGCACGTGATCAACAGCCTCGAGGAGCGCCGCTACACCCTTGAGAAATACACCGGATATACTGCGCGGATGACGAGCGAGCAGATCGACCGCCTCATCACCTCGCTTCTGGCCTTCACGGGCCTCTGCATGGAGAGCATGTCCCGGGAGCACGGGTGGCTCCTGCTCGACATCGGCCGCCGGATCGAGCGCTCCCTGATGTTCATCAAAACGATCCGGACCGGCCTGGTGCCCGGGCATGAGCCCCCCGTCGGGAGCCGGGTGATGGAGGCGGTTCTGATTTCGACCGAGAATGTGATCACCTACCGTCGGCGCTACCGGTCCTACATGGAGATGGAGACGGTGCTCGACCTGCTGCTGCTGGACGACCGGAACCCCCGCTCTCTCATCTACCAGCTCGACCGGCTCCAGGAGCACATCGCCGAACTTCCCCGGGAAAAGCAGAAATATCGCCTCTCCGAGGAGGAGCAGCTCATGCTCAAAGCCACCTCCCGTCTGCGGCTCTCCAATACGGCGCAGCTGACGGCGCCCGACCGGCATTCGAAAAAGCACCGGCGCCTGGACGCCCTGCTGGCCAGCATCCATCGACTGGTCGAGGCGGTCTCCGATGCCGTTTCCCTGGCCTATTTCAGCCATATCCGGGAGGCCCAGCAGACGGTTTCCACACCGGAGGAGCGGACGCCATGAATTACCGTGTATCCCACCGGACGCGCTACGCCTATAGCGAGCCGGTCAGCCTCTGCCACAACGAGCTGCGTCTGGTCCCCCGGGCCCTGCCGCACCAGCAGGTGGCCCAGGTGGATATCGCAGTGACGCCGCCGCCGTCGGCCCTTCGGGAGCGGAAGGACTTTTTCGGCAACCGGGTCTGCTATTTTTCAGTGCAGCAGCCCCATGACCTGCTGAGCGTGACAGTGACGAGCGTCGTGCGCGTGATCGAACCGGCGGACGCCGGCAGTCCGGTGCCGGAAGGCCCGGCGTGGGAGGCGGCGCGGGATCGCTTCCGGAGCCCCGGGGACCCCGATACGCTGGAGGCATCCCAGTTCGTGTTCCATTCGCCGCTGGTGTCGGCATCGGGGGACCTGGCAGACTATGCCGCCCCGTCGTTTCCGGCGGGGCGCCCCCTCCTCGCCGCGGCCCGGGACCTGATGAACCGGATTTTCCATGATTTTGCTTTCCGGCCGGGGTTTACCACCGTATCGACGCCGCTTGAGGAGGTGCTGAAGCACCGCAGCGGCGTCTGCCAGGATTTTGCGCACCTGGCCATCGGCTGCTTCCGCTCGCTGGGGCTGGCGGCACGGTACGTGAGCGGGTACATCGAAACCCTGCCCCCCCCCGGCCGGGAAAAGCTCCAGGGGGCGGACGTCTCCCATGCCTGGTTTGCGGTCTTTGCACCGGGGCTCGGGTGGTTCGACTTCGATCCCACCAACAACCTGACGCCCGGCGGGCAGCACATCGTCACGGCATGGGGCCGGGATTTTTCGGACGTGACCCCCCTCAAGGGCATCATTTTCAGCGCGGGCAGCCATCGGCTGACCGTTTCCGTGGATGTTGAGCGCCAGGACGGGGGCGCCGGCAGAGCGGTGTAGGCTGGAGGCAGCTTTCATGATGAACATTTTGTCAAAAATCACCGATTGGCTGAAAGGCCCTTCGGCCGCCGGGCCGGAGGCTACAGGAGCCTTGGAAAACGCGCTGGCCTGGGTGATGGCGGCGGCCGGCGAGAAGGTTCGCCGGTTTCGCGGGGATGAGAAGCGGCTTCTGCCGGCAGTCCAGCGGTCGCTTACCCACGTCGAGGCCATTGTTCGCCAGACGGCCGGTCCGATAGAGGTCCGGCGGAGCCGGTGGGACACCGATCCCTTCCTGAACGCCTTTTTTCCATCCGTGGCGGCGCTCTCCAAGGGACTCGACGGCAGCGTCCGGTTGAAGCGGTTTTTCCGCGAACAATCGGCCGACCAGGTCTTTGGGCTCCTGACCATGAAGCGCACCGAGAAAACCACCCTCACCCCGGAGCGGGACGGGCACCTCATTCAACGGGACGTGGCCCGCACGGCTGTCGGGTTCGAGGGCCATCAGCTCAGCGCCCTGTTTCCAACCGAAGCCGAGACGCGGCGGGAGCTGGTCCGACACGGCATGAACTATCTGGGCGCCGCCGCCCTGGATCGGATTGCCGGCATCGAAGAGTGGATCACCGACCTTGAATCGCGCCGGTACGTCCTCGAAAAGGAGATCCAGTTCGCCGAGTCCGGAAGCGATGTTTCCGACGGCTCCCGGGACCGGGAGCTTGCCGAAAAGATCGCAGAAGGCAGGGCGGTGCTTGCGGAGATGGATGCGAAGCTTTCGAGGCTGGGGGCCAAAGTGGCCTCTCCGGAAGCCTATCTCGACCGCCTTGTCGAGATCCTCGAGGCTCCGGAAAAATACCTGGATCTTCGTACGGTCTTTTTGTACCTCGATTCCATGAACATCAAAGTCAATCCGAAAACGGCCGACGACGCCAGGCATATTGCGCTCACCGAGATCGTGATGGACAACGGGATCCGGGCGGTGGGGGTGATCGTAAAGGTTCCGCGGGAGGAGGTCTCAAGCAGCACGTGAAGCACCAAATTCATTCTTTCAGATAATTTTCTTGACTTTATTTTTATGAGAGCTTAATATGCGTTTCACTCAGATTGGTTCACAATGTGTAAGTGAACCTGTTTCGTTACTGAAGGAAAGATCCATTTGTCAAAGTGGCATCCCGAGGTTATGAACACATGAGCATCATTAATTTTTTTTTTTAAGGAGTTAGTCACAATGGCGAATGGTATCGTAAAATGGTTCAACAGCAGCAAAGGTTATGGCTTCATCGAGCAGGAAGACGGTCCGGATGTCTTCGTCCACCACTCGGGAATCAACGCGAGCGGCTTCAGATCCCTCAATGAAGGCGACCGGGTAACCTTTGACATTGAGCAGGGCCAGAAAGGCCCCGCAGCGGTGAACGTCACGCCTGTGTAAGCTCAGCCTGCAGCCTTAGATATCGAAGGGGCATCTCCCAAATTATTCGGGGGATGCCCCTTTCTGTTTTTGGGAGTCATTTAATCGCTGTTGCGGGCCATGCGGCGCTCCAGACGATGGACAGCCAGGGAGAGAAGGAGGCAGATGACGAGGTACATGGCCGTGATGGTCAACCATACCTCGATGGTTCTGTGGGTGGCGGCCATGATCTGCAGGCCCTGGAACGTGAGCTCCTGGATGGAGATGACCGAAGCGATGGACGAGTATTTGATGGTGTTGATGAATTCGTTGGCCAGGGGGGGGAGCACCTGCTTGACGGCCTGGGGCAGGATGATATAGCGCATCTTCTGCAGCCAGTTGAACCCGAGGGCTTCGGCGGCCTCCCACTGCCCCCGCTCAATCCCCTGGATGCCGGCCCGGACGATCTCGGTGATGTAGGCGCCCTGGAACACGGCGATGGTGACGACGCCGGAGACAAACGCGGTGAACCGGTTGGGCGCGGCGAATAAGGCGGCCAGCCACGCCTGGGTTTCCGGGGATCGGGATCGGATGAATTCTTCGACGCCCAGGAG
>CAJXSB010000116.1 GCA_913060435.1 uncultured Desulfococcus sp. | reverse complement strand
AAAGCAGCGGCTCTGCATCGCCCGGGCCCTGCTCAAGGATGCGCCGATCCTGATCCTGGACGAAGCCACCTCCGCCCTGGACACGGCTTCGGAAATGCTGGTCCAGCGAGCCCTGGAGAATCTCATGCGGGGGAGAACCACCTTCGTCATCGCCCACCGTCTGTCGACCATCAGCTATGCCGACCGGATCATCGTACTCGTCGGCGGGCGCATCATCGAATCGGGCACCCACGATGCGCTGATGGCCCGCCGCGGAGAATATTTCAAGCTCCACACCATGCAGTTCGCATCCGGGGGAAAAATGATCGGAAAAGCGCCTGCCGCAGCGGCGCATGATACAATAGAATGCCTGTCGTCTACCGATACCTGATCCGGGAAGTCTTCCTCTACGCCGGCATCATCCTGGTCAGCGTCGTCGGGATATACCTGGTGGTCGATTTTTTCGAGCGCATCGACAACTTCCTCGAAGCCGGGGTTCCGGTCACCCGGACGTTCGTCTATCTGGCCTATAAGATACCGATGATCGTCGCCCAGGTCATGCCCGTCGCCCTCCTTCTCTCCGTCCTGGTGGCCTTCGGCCTCATGGGCAAGCACAACGAAATCATCGCCCTCAAGAGCGGCGGCATCAGCTTTTCCCGTCTGCTCAAACCATTGGCCGGGGTGGGCCTCGCCTTCAGCATCCTTCTGTTTCTCACCGCGGAAATCTTCGTTCCCGTCACCGCCGCCAAGGTCAACGCCATCTGGTGGGGTGAGGTCAAACAGCGTGCGGCGGTGGTGTCACGGGAGAAAAACATATGGCTGAAGGACGGCTCGCGCATTGTCCACATCAAATATTACGACCGGGACGCCCACACGGCCTTTGGCGTCACCCGTTACGAATTTGACCCCAGCTTCCGCCTCGTCCACCGGATCGATGCCGAAAAGGCGCTCTATCGTCCGGGCGGCGCCTGGCGGCTTTTCGGTCTGATGCAGCAGGCCCTGGACGGGGAGACCGGCGAGTACCACGTCACCCATGCCGCAGGACCGCTGGCGCTCGACCTCGGCATCACTCCCCAAAGCCTGGAAACCGTCGTGAAAAAATCCGAGGAGATGGGGCTGATGGAGCTCCTCGCCTATGCCCGGAGAATCGAATCGGAAGGGTATGATGCGACCCGCTACCGGGTCGATCTGCACGCCAAGATCGCCTTCCCCTTTGTCTGTTTTATCCTCAGCTTCGTCAGCGCCGGCATCGCCGGCAGAAAAGGGATCCGTGACGCCCTTCCCGTCGCCGTCGCCTGCGGCATCGCCGTCGCCTTTCTATACTGGATTTTTTACAGCTTCTGCATATCCATCGGCTACGGCGGCATGCTGCCGCCCTTCGTTGCTGCATGGACGGCCAATTTTCTCTTTTCCTGCCTCGCCGTCATCACCCTTCTCCATGTGGAGTAGATCATGAAGCGCGAACCTCCGGGCATCCGTGCGGTCTATTTCGGCTACGATCTTCTATGGCGGGCGGCCATTCCGCTGCTGCGGCGCAACCGCCGCCTGTCGGACGGCTTTCGTTCGCGCCTTGGCACACCGCCCCCGTCCCGCGCTTCGCTATGGATCCAGGCGGCATCGGTGGGGGAGGCCTATCTCGCCCGGGAAATCATGGTGCGGCTCAACCTCGGTATCCATCCGCTGCGGGTGCTGCTCACGGCCAACACCCGGCAGGGCCTGGAAATCCATCGGGAAACCGCCGATCTGCCATTGATTCGCTCGCGCGGCCTCAGCACTTCCGCGGGTTTTTTCCCTTTTGATCGCCCAGCCATCATGCGGCAGGTGGTCCGGCACGTCCGCCCGACCGTCGCCGTTTTCCTCGAAACCGAAATCTGGCCCGGGCTCCTCCGCGAGCTTCGACGGTGGGGGAGCCGCATCTTCATCATCAACGGCCGGCTCTCCCCGCGCAGCCTGGAGCGATATCTGCTGTGGCCGACGATATGGGCACATGCCGCACCCGACGAGGTTCTGGCTGTTTCGGAAGAAGATGCCGTGCGTTTTCAGAGGCTTTTTGCCCGCAGTCGCATCCGGATCCTGCCCAATATCAAATTCGACCGCCTGGCGCCGCCACAGACGGTGACCTCGAAGGAAAAGGGCGCCCCGACACCGCAGCGCCCGCACTTTGCGGTTCTGGGCTCCGTAAGGCGTGAAGAGGAGAATGACGCGGCCCGGATGATTCAGCACATCCTGGCTGCGGTACCCGATGCCGTCGTCGGCCTGTTTCCCCGCCATCTGCACCGCGTCGGTCCCTGGCGCAATCGGCTGAACCGGATGGGCATCCCCTGGATCCTGCGGTCGGCTGCACCGGGCCCCTGCCCGGAAACGGCTCATGGCGTTGCCGTGGTGCTGTGGGACACGGTGGGAGAACTCACATCCGCCTACGGGCGTGCGCGGGCGGCGTTTGTCGGGGGCAGCCTCGCCCCGCTGGGTGGGCAGAATTTTATCGAGCCCCTGACCGTTGGTGTCATTCCCGTCATCGGGCCGTCATGGGAAGATTTTCGCTGGGTCGGTGAAGCGCTGTTCAACAGCGGCCTGGCACGGATCGGAGGTGACTGGCGGGCGGTGGCCGATCACCTCATTCAGGACCTCAACCACCCGATCTCCCGGAAAGAGGTGATGTCGCTGGCAGAGGAATATATTTCAGCGCGGAAAGGCGGGGCGTCCCAGGCCTGCCGGCGGATCGCCGAAGCCCTGGGGACATCGGCGGCATTGCATCACCGCCGCCGGCTTCAGGCAACGGCGCCGCGTTTTTCGCGGTAATGCTGAAGCAGCAGAAAGAGCGAAACCGCCAGAAAAGCGACGTCTCGAAGGATATACTGGGAGGTGGCGGCCGGCACCCCGTCGTCGGACGCCGCACTGAAGCAGCCACAATGGATGTCGAGGCCGCGGGCCGCATTGAAGAGAAGCGCGCTGAAAAAGACCGCCAGTAGCAGATTGGACAGGAGCAGGACTCCCGGGAGCCATATGCCGAACAGAAGGCCGATGGCCAGCATCAGCTCCAGCATGGGCAGCACCAGCGCGGTGAAATGGATGAGCGGTGCCGGCAGGATCTGGTAGTTGTAGATCACCAGTGCAAACGCATCCGGGTGGAGGATCTTGTCCCAGCATGCATACAGGAACACCAAGCCCAGAAAGATGCGGAGGACCTTCTGAATGATCCTTGTCATGGACGATTTTCTCCCCGATGTTCTCCCGGCGCCGGCATCATTCCATCGACCTCGCCCATCGATGTCGGCAGTCCGCTTTCGCGCCATGCCGACCATCCGTTGATCAGCACCCGGGACCGCTCAAATCCCATCTCCACCAGCGCCTTGGCCAGATCGTGGCTCAGGCTGCAGCTTTCTCCGTCGCAATAAGCGATCAGGGTCATATCCTCTTGGAGCGCCCCCATGACGCTCTCAAAATGCTCGTCGAATGTTTCCCAGGGCAGGCTGAGTGCCCCCCGGATGTGCCCGGATTCATAGGCCGATCGGGGCCTGGCGTCCAGGAATATCGCCTGCTTCGCCTCGAACAGCTCCTGGGCCTCGCCCAGTGAAACCACCAGGGTCTCCCCTGAGTCGAGGGCGACCCTCGACTCGTCCGACCAGTCGCCGGGCAGGGTGAGACCGTCCGGACGCAAATGGTTGACGAGAAGGGCCAACAGGATGGAAACGCTCAGGATGGCAATGCCCTGCCGCGCCATTTGACGGGTGTAGCTGTTTAGGATCGACATCTGCTCCGCCGCGTTTTGTCATGGGTTGATAGTGTCTGACCTTCTGCCGCCGAAAAAAGTAGAATAATCATCGCTGTTGAATTTTAAAGTCAATGACCTGGAAATTTTTTTCCTGCCATCCAGGCCGCACTTGCAGGGGCCGGAGGGGTCGTTCTTGACAAAGCCGTCCGTTGCAAGTAGTTTTGCGGAAGTCATCCGCTTACAGAAACAAGGGGAAGCAATGAGTGAAGAATTCGACGTGTCCCTCAAGGGCCATTTTCTGATCGCCATGCCGGGGCTTCAGGATCCCAATTTCGCCCGCTCCGTGGTCTGCATCTGTGAGCACACCGTGGAAGGCAGCCTCGGACTGGTGGTCAACCGCGCCTATCCCTCCCTGGCGGCAAAGGAGATTTTTGAAGAACTGGGCATCGATTACATCCCGGAGACCGCCGATGTACCGGTCTATTTCGGGGGTCCGGTCCACATGGACGAACTGTTCATCCTCCACGGGCCGCCCTTTGACTGGGGGCCCTCCCTGGCCGTTGGACCGGAGCTCGCCATGAGCAACAACCGGAACATTCTCGAGGCCATAGCGGCCGGTCGCGGCCCCGAGGCCTACCTGATCGTCCTCGGCTGCTCCGGCTGGGGGCCAAACCAGATGGAATCCGAGATGATGGAAAACGCCTGGCTGAGCTGCCCGCTCTCTTCGGAAATCATCTTCGAGCTCTCCGTCGAGTCCCGATGGGAGGCCGCCGTCCGAAAGCTGGGCATCAATCCGGCGCTTCTGACAGATGCTGCGGGGCATGCCTGAGACGATGGACACCGTCCATCCGCCTTTCTTCGCTCCCTGACCGCCCGCATCCGCCTCCTGTTGCCGGCACGAGTTTCCTTTGCATGGAGAAGCTGCGCTGACCCGCAAGCCGCCCTCCCGTCCGTATGGGCAAATCGCTTTGACAAGCCATCCAAATTGTACTACAGCCTCGCAGACGCGTTTGGTCGCCGACTGCCGCAAGCATACACAGCGAGGCCGCTACTGTGCACCTGTGAAGCCGGCCCGCGGCCAATGAATGGGCGCCGTTTCCTCAATCGCCACGGTACGCTGTGGAAAATCCTGAATTAGAGGTGGCCGATGGAGAGATATCATCACAGTAAAGATCAACTGCTGGGAATCACGCGGGCCGTCTCGTCTCTCTGCGATGAGATCAAGTCGACCCCCGGCATCGGCGAAGCGCCGACCGGCCACTGGAAGCACGCCTGCGAGGAGATCCGGGAGCAGATCACCGCGGAGTTGATCCGGGTGGCGGTGATCGGACCCATCAAGTCCGGGAAAAGCACCTTCGTCAATGCCCTCTTCCGGGGGGACTACCTGAGGCGGGGGGCCGGGGTGGTGACCTCGATCGTCACGAGAATCCGCCGGGGCGCCGCGCTCAAGGCCACACTCTTTTTCAAACCATGGGAGAGGATCAACCGCGACATCGAAGATGCCATGGTCCTTTTCCCGGACGCGGCATGGCGGGCGGCGGACGGGCCCCTCGACATCCGGAACGACAAGGACCGCTCCGATCTGACCCGGGCCATGGGGGCGTTGAGCGAGGATCTGCTCATCACCCAGGATTCCCGGAATATGAACAGCGTGATCATCAGCGCCTATCTGGATGGATACGACCGGGTCCGGGAGATCGTATCCGAAGACCCGGTGGTCCGCGAATATGCCGGCGATGATTTTGAAGCACATCAGGCCTATGTCGGGGATGACAGCCTCGCGGTGTATCTCAGCGACATCGAGCTGACCATCGACGCCGGCGACATGGACGAGACCATCGAGATTGCCGACTGCCAGGGCAGCGACTCCCCCAATCCGCTCCACCTGGCCATGATTCAGGACTACCTCCGGATGACCCACCTCATCGTTTACGTGATCAGCAGCCGCACCGGGCTTCGGCAGGCCGACATCAAGTTTCTCTCGACCATCAAGCGCATGGGGATCCTGGGGAACACCCTCTTCCTCGTCAACGTCGACTTCGGCGAGCACGGCACCATGGACGACCTCGTTCGGGTGACCCGAAAAATCCGGGAGGACGTCGCCCTCCTGCGGCCCGACCCAGAGGTATATATCCTCTCCTCGCTGTTCAACCTCTTCCGGTCCGACGCCTCCAGCCTCACCGAGAAAGACCGCCTTCGCCTGGCACAGTGGCAGGCGGGAACCGATATGACCGCCTTTTCCGATGCCGAAACCGGCCGCTTTGAATCCGACATTCAGCACAAGCTGACCGAGGAGCGGTACGCGCTGCTTTTGAACAACCACCTCGAGCGGCTCGGCGTCCAGGCAGCCGGCATGGCCCACTGGGCCCGGGTCAGCAGGGATATCTTCGGCAAAGACGCCCGGGAGGTAGCGGGGATCGTTCGGGAAATCGGCGAATACCAGAAAAAGATACTCCGCATGAAGTCGACCATCCGGAGCACCCTCGACGGCGCCGTGAACAAGCTGAAGCAGACCCTGAAGCGGGATGTCGACCGGTTTTTCGACAAGCACGACGGTATTCTGGGCGAAGCTTTGCGGTTTCTGAAAAGCTACCATCCAGTCTATGGGGAATGGGAGCACCATCTCAAGACCGCCGGGTTTTCGAGCGCCATGTACCTGGTCTTCCAGGACGTCAAGCGGAACCTGGACGGCTTCATGGCCGAATCGGTCAACCCGGAGATCATTCGCTTCATCGGCGAAGAAGAGGGCCGGATCCGCGACCATTTCTCCGCCATCGCCGGCTCTTATGACGCCATGGTTGGCGATGCCCTCGTGGAATACAACCAGGTGATGGAAGGCCTGGGGCTCTCCCCCCTTGGTAAAGGGCCGGAGCCCATCGCGCTTCCCGAAACCGCGGCCATCATCCGGTCCGCCGGGCTGAAGGTGCCGCCGGCAGTGGCCTCGATGCAATACAGCGCAGGCATCCGGGGCGAGGCGGTCATGCGGCTGGGGGTCTACCGGGTCATCCGCTTCTTCCGGCAGCTCTTCCGGAAAGCACCGGACAGCGGGACAGGCGAAGCGCTGCAAGCGCTGAAAGGCGGCGTCCTTCGCCTCAAGCGCGAAACCGAGCAGTCGATTGCATTCAATTTCAAAGATTACAGAGAAAACATCAAATTCCAGTATCTTCTGAGCCTGGCGGACGCCGTCGCGGACGCCTTCTATGACGCTCTCATGGAGCGGTTCGATGCCCATGTTTCCGATCTTGCCGGCATCGCGACCCACATCGATGCGCAGACCGCCGATACCGCGGACATCCAAAAAACACTGGCACGGATCGAGTCGGCGTGCGGGCGCATCCTCGAGGATATCGCCCGGCTTCGAACCGAAATCTCAACGGCGGCAGAACCCGCCGTCGACGTCACAGCGGTATCCGCCGAAACGAGAGGAAAATCATCATGAAACGTGCACTTATCACCGGCATCACGGGGCAGGACGGGGCGTATCTCGCGGATTTCCTGCTGAAGAAAGGCTACGAGGTCCACGGCATCAAGCGCCGCTCATCATCCTTCAACACCGGCCGGATCGACCATCTCTACCAGGACCCCCACGAAGAAAATGTTCAATTCCGGATGCACTACGGGGATTTGACCGACGCCACCAACCTGATCCGGATCATCCAGGAGGTGCAGCCCGACGAGATATACAACCTGGCGGCGCAGAGCCACGTCAAGGTCTCGTTCGAGACCCCGGAGTATACCGCCAACGCGGACGCCGTCGGCACGCTCCGGCTGCTGGAGGCGATCCGCATTCTGGGCCTCGAGGAGAAAACCCGCTTCTACCAGGCATCCACCAGCGAAATGTTCGGCAAGGTACGGGAAATTCCCCAGAAGGAGACAACGCCATTCTATCCGAGGAGCCCATACGGCGCCGCCAAGGTCTATGCTTTCTGGATTACGGTCAACTACCGGGAGGCGTACGGCATCTATGCCTGCAACGGCATCCTGTTCAACCACGAGTCGCCCATCCGGGGGGAGACCTTCGTCACCCGCAAGATTACCCGGGCGGTGAGCCGCATCAAGCTGGGAATGCAGGAGAGGATCTATCTCGGGAACCTGGACGCCAAACGCGACTGGGGCCACGCCCAGGACTATGTGCGGGCCATGTGGATGATGCTCCAGGCGGATGCGGCGGATGACTACGTCGTCGCCACGGGGGAAGCCCATTCGGTCCGGGAGTTCGTTGAAAAGGCCTTTGCCGAGGTCGACATCCCCATTGTGTGGGAGGGCAGCGGCGTGGACGAAATCGGGCGGGACCGCGAGAGCGGCCGAGTCGTCGTAAAGATCGATCCGCGCTATTTCCGACCCACCGAAGTCGAATTCCTGCTGGGTGACCCGGGCAAGGCAAAGCAGCAGCTGGGATGGTCCCCCGATATCTCCTTCGACGAGCTGGTCCGGATCATGATCCAGGAGGATCTGAAGGAAGCCGAACGGGACCGTCTGTGCGAGGAGGAGGGCTTCCCGACGTTTCATCATTACGAATAGGAAAAAGGGGGATACGGCATGAAACGATCTGCGAGGATTTATGTGGCGGGCCATCGGGGGCTGGTGGGGGACGCCATCTGCCGGCGGCTTGAATCGGAAGGGTATACCAACATCCTTCGGCGGACGCACCGTGAACTCGATCTGACGCGCCAGGAGGCGGTTGCGGCGTTTTTCGAGAAGGCGCGCCCGGAATACGTCTTCCTGGCCGCTGCGAAGGTGGGCGGGATTCATGCCAACAATACCTTCCCGGCGGCCTTCATCTACGAAAATCTGGCGATCCAGACCCACCTGATCCATGCCGCCCACCGCTGGGGCGTCCGCAGGCTTCTCTTCCTGGGAAGCTCCTGCATCTACCCTAAACTCGCTCCCCAGCCCATGCAGGAGGACCACCTCCTGACCGGCCCCCTCGAGCCGACCAACGCCCCCTACGCCGTGGCCAAGATCGCCGGGATCGAGATGTGCTGGGCCTACAACCGCCAGCACGGGACGGCATTCCTGCCGGTCATGCCGACCAACCTCTACGGCACCAACGATAATTTCGACCTCGAGACCTCCCACGTCCTCCCCGCCATGATTCGCAAATTCCACCTGGCCAAATGCGCGATGGCCAGGGACTGGAATGTGATCGAAGCCGACGAGGCGTGCTACGGGCCCATCCCGGCCGATATCCGCCAGGCCATCGGCATCCCGGGCGGGGTGGGGCAGGGGAGCGATCCGGTGGTCCGCCTGTGGGGCACCGGCTCGCCAAAGCGGGAATTCCTCCACGTGGACGACCTGGCCGACGCCTGCCTGTTCGTCATGAACCACGAGGCGCTGGACAGCGTCATGCCGGCGGAGTCGTTCCTCCTGAACGTCGGCACCGGCGAGGATCTGACCATCCGAGAGCTGGCCGAGGCCATCGCTGCCGTCGTGGGGTTTGAGGGGAAAGTCGAATGGGACGCCCACAAGCCCGACGGTACGCCGCGCAAGCTGCTGGACGTCTCCCGGCTCAAGGCCCTGGGATGGCAGGCCGGAGTCCGTTTGGAAGAGGGGCTGAAAAGGACCTATAAAGGATATATCCAGGTATTGACCAATAAGCAAAGGAATCTATGACAAAAAGGATGCCATTGCATCTGCCCGCCCAAGGGCCGGACGACAGGGATAAAGAGTGGATCAAGGCCTATAAAGGTCTTGCCCATAAGGATCAGGCCATCGTTCATATTTTCGCGGTTATCTATTACCCAACGGCAAAAACCCATGTCGTCAACAGCCTGAAAAGAATCTTTGCTGGAGATGCCGGCGCAAAAAAATATACGGTCAAAAGCCTGAATCCCAAATTTGATGAACTGGCCCATCAAGGCCTCATCGAAAAAGACGGATCCCGGTTTCGATGCAACCGCCGCCTCATGGAGCCGCTCTGCAGGCTGCTGGCGGCCCATGGCCGCTTCGACGAAACCGCCAATGCGGTAAGGAAATGCCTGCCGGTTCGAAAACGCTATGGCAATCGGCTGTATTTTTCGGATTATGAAGAGATGTTCAGGGAATTCCGCATCGCAGTGTATCAGGGAGATGCGGATTACGTCCGCGAGGTCCTCTCATCCTATGAAGGAGATCGTGAGCTCTGCCGTTGGCCCCATCCTTTTGTCGTCCTGTTTGAGAATTCGTTTGATTCAACATGGATCCTGGAAAACCTGCACCGGCGGCTGCAGCCGGATCTCGCCAAAGCCGTGGTCGAAGATCCGCAGCGCTACAACGCACGCGTGGATCAGGAACGCCTCTCTTTTCTTGCCGGATTTCTGGCATCCACCCGAAAAGATGATGAGCGGGGGCCCATTCAGATTTTCCTGGCGGAGCAATGGATCCTGTCAGGCCGTCTCGATGAAGCCGAGAAGAGGCTCTACGCCGATGATGGCATGACGGCGTCCCTCATCAATGGGGCCGCTTCGTTTCTCCGTGGAAAAAACCGCGATGCCATCTCCCAATACGAAACCGCTCTTGGGTTCCTGAAAAAAACCACCCGAAAACGCAAGGTTTATTTCCGCACCCTTTCCGGCATTTTTCATATCCTCGCTCTGCTGAAAAGCGGCACCGCCGCGCACATGGAACAAGGGCAGCACTTTGCCGCCATTGCCGCAAATGACCCCGACAATCGCCTGAGAAGTGCTTACAAAGCCCTCAAGTGGCTGATCGCCGCCCGGCAGGGAAACCCGGATGCACTTGAATCGATAAAGCAGCGGGAGATACTCTTGTATTCATCCCAGTATGTTTCCGCATTTATCTATTCGCTCGTTTTGTATTGGGTTGACAAGCAAAGATCCAGGAAATTCAACAATCTGCTGAAGCAACTCCACGGAAAGACCGAACAAAACGGTCAGGCCTGGCTGGCGGCGGAGATTTCAGCGCTCCTTTCCCATCTGAACAGAAGCGACACTTCATATGGCAAAAAGGCCGGTGCTTTTTTCACGGCAACCGGAATCAACAGCATTGTTGAACTGATTCGGCCGCAAAGCAAATGGAAGCAGGCGCTGAATGCGTTGATCTGTCTGAAAAGGCAGGAGTCCGCGGTGGTGGAAGCCGAAAAGTCCTCGCGTATGGTCTGGCTGTTCGATCTGGATGAGGAATACGGCCACTGGAGCCTCTCTCCGCGGCAGCAGGTCAAAAACGCCAAGGGGCAATGGAGCAAAGGGCGGAAGATCGCTCTGAAACGCCTCTACTACGAAACCGCGAACTTTGATTTCCTGACATCCCAGGACGAAAGGATCTGTGCGTGCATTGAAGAGGAGAAGTCTTTCTGGCAGGGATACCCGGATATCAGCTACGATTTCAACTCAGGGGCATTGAAAGCCCTTGCGGGACATCCCCTCGTGTTTTCAAAGGATTCTGCCAGGCGCCGGATGGAAATCGTCACGGGACATCCGGAGCTGCTGGTCAACCGGCGGAAGGACGGGAAATTTGAAATTTCCTTCTCCCATGAAATCAGCCCCGAGAGGGGTATTCAGCTGGTGCGGGAATCTCCCACGCGAATCAGGTTGATTGAAACCAGCGACGATGTCCTCAGGATCGCCAAAATTATCGGAAAGAAGCTGACGGTGCCCGCCCTGGGAAAGG
>CAJXSB010000115.1 GCA_913060435.1 uncultured Desulfococcus sp. | reverse complement strand
GATGTCATAGACGACGCGGTTGACGCCCTTCACCTCGTTGATGATTCGATTGGAGATGACCCCGAGAAGATCGTGGGGCAGCCTAGCCCAGTCGGCGGTCATGGCGTCCCTGCTGGTGACGGCCCGGATGGCCAGGATGTTCTCGTAGGTCCGCTGATCCCCCATGACCCCGACGCTCTTGATGGGAAGGAGAACGGCAAACGACTGCCAAAGCTTCCGGTAATAGCCGTTTTTCCGAATCTCTTCCAACAGGACGGCGTCGGCTTCCCGAAGGATGTCGAGGCGCTCGCGGGTCACCTCGCCCAGGACCCGGATGGCCAGGCCCGGGCCGGGAAAGGGCTGTCGCCAGACAAGATCCTCATCCAGTCCAAGGGCTTCTCCCAGCTGCCTGACTTCGTCCTTGAAGAGATATTTGAGGGGCTCGACCAGCTTGAGTTTCATTTTTTCAGGCAGGCCGCCCACATTGTGGTGGGACTTGATCACGGCGGTGGGGCCGCCGAAAGCAGACACGGATTCGATGATGTCGGGGTAGAGGGTCCCCTGGGCCAGAAATTCGGCATCCTCGATCTTGCGGGCTTCGGCCTCAAAGACGTCCATGAAAATCTTCCCGATAATCTTCCGCTTCTGCTCGGGGTCGACAACGCCTGCCAGGGCTTCGAGAAAGAGATCCGCGGCATCGACAAACCGGATGTTCATCTTCAGGTGCTGCTTGAACGGGACCTTCAGCTTCTTGGCCTCATCTTTTCGCAGCAGTCCGTTGTCCACGAAGATGCATGTCAAATCCGACCCGACGGCCTTGTGGATCAGAAGCCCGGTCACCGAAGAGTCGACCCCGCCGCTCAACCCGAGGATCACCTTCTTGCCGCCGACCTGACGGCGGATATTCGCGATGGCCTCTTCTGCAAAAGAGGTCATGGTCCAATCCGGCCGGCAGCCGCAGACGTCGAAGAGGAAGTTTTCAAGGACCTGTCGGCCTTTGGGGGTGTGCTCGACCTCTGGATGGAACTGGAGGCCATAGAGCCGTTTTTCCACATGGGCGACGGCGGCGATCTTCGTATTTTCCGTGGCGCCGATGACCTCGAACCCCGGCGGGAGGGCCTCCGCCGAATCGCCATGGCTCATCCAGCAGGGCGTTGTCCGTCCCTTGAGCCCCTTGAAAAGCCCCGCGGCCTCCTTGAAGGTGAATTCGGCAAACCCGTACTCCCGCTTCCCTGCACCTTTCACCACGCCCCCCAGGCTGTCGATCATGAACTGCATGCCGTAGCAGATTCCCAGCACGGGAACGCCCAGATCGAAAATTCCCGGGTCCGTCTTGGGGCTGTTCTCCGCATAGATGCTCGACGGCCCCCCCGAGAGGATGATGCCCTCCGGCCCCAGCGCTTTGATCTCCGCCAGCGGAAGGGCGGGGGGGACGATCTGGCAGTAGACCCGGGCCTCCCGCACCCTTCGGGCGATGAGCTGGTTGTATTGAGAACCGAAATCGATAATAATGATCATGACCTGTCGCTCCTGGTTTGTCTTGGTGTCGGGGCATGAACGGCCAACCCCATTGAATCATGCGGTTTCCTCATGAAACGGTTTGCGGAAACATGCCGAATATGGTAAACACCGCCCTAAAAGTCAACTTAAATCGTCAACAACCCCAAGCGCCTTCGCCCCGGAAACGGGCGGGGGCCGCTTCCGGCGTCAACCGTTAACCGTCTGTTCCGAACCCATGATCATCCAGATTTATGAAATCCAAACAGCCGAGGAGGCGGAGGTCCTCATTGCCATGGGCGTCGACCACATCGGCAGCGTCCTGGTGAGCGAGTCCAACTGGTGCGACCCCGCCGTCAAGGCCGCTCTCACGGCCTCCCGCGGGCGGGCCAGGCACAGCATCATCCCCCTTTTCAATACCCCGGATACGGTCTTCCGGGTCATCGATTATTACCGTCCGGACATCATCCATTTCTGCGAGGCGCTGGCCGATGCCCGCGGCATCCTTCCGGCATGCGACAGCCTGATGCGGCTCCAGGAAAATATCCGGGAGCGGTTCCCGGACGTTGACGTCATGCGCTCCATTCCCATCGCGCCGGCAGGAAGGGGAGGGGAGGTCCCGAGCCTGGAGCTGGCCGGAATGTTCGCCCTGGTGAGCGATCTCTTACTGACCGACACCATGATGCTGCCGGCATCGTCATCCGATGCCGCCGAAGACCAGCCCGTCAAGGGGTTCGTCGGCATCACCGGGCACACCTGCGACTGGGAGATCGCCCGGGAGATGGTCGCCGGCAGCCCCATCCCTGTCATTCTCGCCGGCGGCCTCTCGCCCGAGAACGTCCACGAGGCCATTCTTGCCACCCGCCCCGCAGGCGTAGACAGCTGCACCGCCACCAATGCCCGGGATGCGGGCGGCGCTCCCGTCCGGTTCCAAAAGGACATGGCACGCGTGCGCCGCTTCATCGAAGAAGCCCGCAGGGCCAAAGATGCAGCGCCTGCGCCCTAGTTCCGCCGTTTACGAAAAACACAACGAAACTTCAAAAAAAATATACCATTGAGGAGGTACAACCCGCCATGTACGAAAGCAGCGACCTGAGGAAAGGTCTCAAGATTGAAATCGACGGCGCCCCCTACGTCATCACCCAGTTTTCCTTTGTCAAGCCGGGCAAGGGTCAAGCGCTATACAAGTGCAAGCTCAAGAACATGGTCACCGGAGCGCAGTTCGAGAGAACGTATCGCTCGGGCGACAAGTTCAATGAAGCCAACCTCGAGGAGCAGGAGATGGAATATCTCTACCAGGACGGTACCAGCTACTGCTTCATGCACACCAGCAACTACGAGCAGATCCTGATGAGCGAGGACCAGGTCGGTGACAGCAGGAATTTCCTCAAGGACAACACCGTCTGCAATGTCCTCCTCTTCGAGGGAAACCCCATCGGGCTGACCCTGCCCAATTTCGTGGACCTCCGGGTGACCGAAGCGGAGCCCTGGGCCAAGGGGGATACGCCCGCCACACTCGAAACCGGGTACGTGCTGCAGGTGCCGCCGTTTATCAATGAGGGGGAGCTGCTGCGCATCGACACCCGAACCGGTGAATATGTCGAACGGGTGAAAGAGTAGCTACGGGCAGGGGAGGATCGGCTCCTCCCCGTCAGCCTATCGCGGCGCCCACTGGATCACCTGCCTGGCCATGTCGATCCCGTGGGGAAATCTCCCCAGGAAATCCATGCCGAGAAGGCCCTGATGGTCTACGGCGGCGCCCTCGAAATCGAGGATGACCGCGCTGAAATCGGCGATGCGGTGAGGGCCGACCTGGATGTAGTCGAATCGCGCCAGGCGGGTGTCGATCACCCCGCCGCCGGCGGTGCGCGCCCTGGCCTTCCGGAGCCCCTGGAGGTTGAGGCCCTGGACAGCACGGCTGTGCAGGGCGGTCACGCTGGCACCGGTATCCAGAAGCAGCACGGTTTCCACGGCCGTCCGGCCATATCCGAATGTCACCGGCACCAGGACCTGGTTGTTTTTCAGGGTAAACGGCGTCTCGTCGCCTGAGGGACGCTTTTTCGCGAGGTAGGCTTCACGCTCTTTCCGGCTGATCTCCAGGATCTGGATGAGACGCTCCTGGTTCTCCCGCGCCCTGGCTTCGTTCGCTATCGCCTGCTCCCGCTGAATCCGCTCCCGATCCGCTGCGGGCAGATGGTCGTAGCGCTCCCGGTAGGTCTTCATCCCCCCCTGGGTCTGTTGCGGAATCTTTGAGACGTCGTCGACGAAATGAACCTGCCCGCTTTCATCCGTGTACCGATAGAACTCCGCCACAGCCGGATTGAAAGCCGCCAGGCCAAAAACGATCACCACCAGAAACCTCCACGCCATGCCATCCCCCACGGTTGCCGTACATCTCGATGCGCGATAATACCTATAATTTAAATTATCGTCAAACAAAATTCCACCAATAAGGAGCACCCGCGACCATGGCACCGTCAGTACGATCGGAATAGGATCTTAAAGCTGCTTGACCCGCATCATGTTGGTGGTGCCCGCTGCCCAGACAGGGTGTCCGGTGGTGATGACGACAAGGTCGCCCGGGGAGACGTTTCCGGTGCCGATGGCCGAAACCGCAGCTTTTTCGATTCGCTCGTCGGTGTTCCGGGTCTCTTCCACGTAGCTGGGGATGCAGCCCCAGAAGAGGGCCAGCCGCCGTATGGTCCGGGGCTCCGGAGAGAGGGCGATGAGCCGACAGGCGGGCCTGAAGCGGGAGATCTGCATGGCGGTGAACCCCGACCGCGTTGTTGCGACGATGGCTGCGGCGTCGAGGTGGTTGGCCAGAACACAGGAGGCGTGGGCCACGGATTCGGATACATCCTTCTGCGGCATCAGCTCGAGGAACCGCTGGTGGGGGAAATTGCTCTCGGCGCTCAAAACGATGCGGGCCATGAACCGGACCGCCTCTACGGGGAATTCGCCGCTGGCCGACTCCTCCGAGAGCATGATGGCGTCGGCACCGTCGAGAACGGCATTGGCGACGTCCGTGGCTTCAGCACGGGTCGGGCGCGGCGCCTTCACCATGGAGCGGAGCATCTGCGTGGCGATGATCACCGGCTTGCCGTTCGCGTTGGCCGCCCGGACCAGCCGCTTCTGGATGCCCGGAACATTCTCCAGGGGAATTTCCACCCCCAGATCGCCGCGCGCCACCATGATCCCGTCGCACGCGGCCATGATCTCATCCATGTTGGCGATGGCCTCGTGCTTCTCGATCTTGGCGATGACCGGCGTATCCTTTCCGGCGTCGGCGATGATCTCCTTCAGCTCCTGGATATCCGCCCCGCGCCGGACAAAGGAGAGGGCCACATAGTCGACGTCGTTTTGAAGGCCGAAGACCAGGTCGGCCCGGTCCTTTTCCGTCAGGGAGTTGACCTTTACGGTCCCGGTGGGGAGATTGATCCCCTTATGGGAGGTCAGGATGCCGCCGGTGATCACCTCGCACCGGATCTCGTCGGGGAGCACCTCCCGGACGGTCAGCTCCATCATCCCGTCGGCCAGGAGGATGACGTCGCCGGGTCGGACCTCCCCGGGCAGATCGGGATACGACACCGAGACCCGCTCTGCGCTGCCCATTACCTCGCGGCCGGTCAGGTAGAAGGTCTGCCCCGGCTCGATGCGGACGCCTGGTTCGGGAATCTCGCCGACACGGATCTTGGGGCCGCAGAGATCCTGCAGGATGGCCACCGGCCTCTTCAGTTCATCCGAAAGGTCCCGGATGGCGGTGATCATTCGGCGGTGCTCGTCGTGGGTGCCGTGGGAAAAATTGAGCCGCGCCACGCTCATTCCGCTCTGGATGAGCTGGCGCAGAACTTCAGGGTCGCTGCTGGCAGGTCCGATGGTGCAGATAATCTTGGTTTTGGGGGTCACGGTCTTCTCCTGATCCGTTTACAGCATGAAACGCAAAGATAAAGGCCAAGGGTCGAATCAAAAAAAGAAGACAGCTTCCAGGGTTTGTCAACCTTTCCGGCGTAAGCGTGAAGCATGCATGGAATGCTGGATCGGATGGTGCAGGCCAAGCCCCCCTTCAGTATCGAGGGGATGGATGCCCGCTGCCCCGGCATATCCGAATGATGACCGCCTCCAGAAGCTCTCGGGGAGGGCCGCCCGAGGTTTTGAGGCCAACGTCGGTCCGCTGCAGGTCGGCCAGGATGTCGATGAGCTCCCGGAGCCGGAAGCGTTCGGAGTTCTTGAGGAGCAGATAGATCGGATAGGCGCTTCGGCCTTTGGGGGCCAGGACGAGGTCGGTGCTGGGCCGGGCCGACTTTTTTCCAGCCTTGGCGCCGGCAGCATTATCTCCCGAACCGGAGGCCGGCGCATCCCATTCCGAGACGGTAGAGAGCAGTGTCTCGTCATGGGCCTGAATGGCCGGCATGACCGACTGCTGGAAGTCATTGTAGCGCATGCCGCTTTGCCATGCCCGGCCCCCGGGGCCGACGATAAAGCCCTTGGCCAGCAGCAGGCGTCGCATGGCGTTGGTTGCGGCAGCCAGGATCTGCAGCGGCGCGAGCCCTTCGCCCAGGAGCGAGTCGAGATAGAAAAGCGCATCCTGCAGGTTTCGTTCGCTGACAGCCCCGGTCAACGCCCAGACCGGATCCTGCCGCGTTCGCTTGAGCACGGCATCGACATCCGCCGCCGTGATGGCCGGAGCATCGCCCGTATACTGGATCAGCTTTTCGAGGTTGTCCGAGAGAATCCGCAGATCGAAACCGGTCATCTCCGACATCCGCCGCCAGGCAGCCGGCTCCATCCGCTTCCGGTGCCGGGCGAGAAGTTCACGGGCGTGTTCGGCCATCAAGGCTTCCCGCGCCATGACATCCTTCCGCCCCGACCCCATGGGAACGGCGCAGTTCACGACGGCACCCTCCTTGAGCAGGGTTTTGTAGAGCGCCCGGCGCTTGTCGACCAAGTCCGTTGTGATGAGGAGGTAATTGCCTGCCGGAAAGCCCCCCGACACCGCCTGCTGCAGCTCTGCAGACCGGTCCGCCGCCGGGGCGGGGGAAAGCCCCTTCTCCCGGCAATAGGCGAGAACGGCATCGGCCCACCGGCCGTCCCCCCAGACCTCCGGAGCGATCTTGGCCTCTCCGCGCTCGTCAGCCAGCTGTGCCGCATCCGCCAGGGAAAGGTCGAGGAGCCCCAGCGCCGCGGTGAAATGCCGGGCCGCCCTGGCGAGTGCCCCCGCACCTGCGGCCTCCCGGGCTTTTTTGAAGAGGCTCTGGTGGTCGTCCCGGGTGTAGAAAATGCGGGAGTCGGTCATGGCGATCACCCGGGTGCCGGCAAAGAGGGAAAAGGTGCTGGCCCGCTCGATGGCGGCAAAGACATCATCGTTGTCAACGGGGTCATACCCCAGATTCTTTTCGGCGCCCGGCAGCAGGCGGTCGACCAGTGCGCCGGCGGCGCGCTTGCACAGGGCCTCCTCGCCGTGGATCAGCCAGAACCGGGCCAGTTCCGCCACTGGGGTTTTTTCCAGATAGGAGATGAAGTTGCTGTAGGCTATCTCAGGCATGGGATCAACGCAGCCGGCCCGGCATCAATCGGGCATCCGGTTGAAGATCAGATGAATGATGAAGATGCCGACGCCGCAGGTGATGGCGCTGTCGGCCACATTAAACGCCGGCCAGTGGGCGCTGCCGATATAGAAATCGAGAAAATCGACAACCTTGCCAAAGCGGAATCGGTCGATGAGGTTGCCGACGGCGCCGCCGAAGATCAGGGCCAGCCCCACCGCCAGCCAGGGATGGCTTTTCGGCGTTTTGTGGTAGAAATAGAGGACAATCACGGCGGCCACGGACGACATGAACAGAAACACGCCCTTCCGGATCCAGGGGCTCTGGTCCGCCAGCAGCCCGAACGCCCCACCGGGGTTGTGGATGTGGGTGATGCTGAAAAGGCCCGGGATGACCGGTATCGAATCGAAGAGCGGCACGGAATGGAGGATGGCCGCCTTGGTGGCCTGGTCCAGAGCAATGACGGCTCCCGCGATCAGCAGGAGAAACAGGTATTTGCGATTATCGATGACGATCCGCTCCTTTGAAGCCGCCGGCGGCCGAAAACCCCTCTCCACACCGGCGTTTTGGGGCGGCGCCGGACGCCGCCCCGGAATTCTCATTGCATCTGGCCACTCTCGCCACCCCGCATTATTGCGCCAAACGGCACCTGGCACAATCCCGGAATTCTCATTGCGTGGCCACAATCTGGGCCATGCAGCGGGTGCAGATGGTGGGGTGTTCGGCGATGGTGCCCACGGATGGGTCGTGGACCCAGCACCGCTCGCATTTCCCGCCGGGAGCCGCCGACACGTCGATGGCGAGGCCCGCCACCTCCGTGCTGGTATAGCCCGCCTCGAAGGGCGCATCCGCCAGATCGGCCTTGGAAACGATGAAAACGCTGTGGAGGTCCGACGCATACCGGCGAAGTACGGCGAGTGCGTCCCCCTCCGCCCGGATGACCACCCGGGCGTCCAGGGGGTGGCCGATCTCTTTCTTGGCCCGAGAAGCCTCTAACGCCTTGGTAACCTCGCCCCGGATCTGGATGAGCTGCCGCCACTGGCGCGCCAGATCCTCGTTTTTCCATTCCGCCTCGACCTCGGGCATCTCCGCGAGGTGAATGCTCTCGGTGCGGGCATCGGCCTCCGGCATGTACGCCCAGATCTCTTCGGCGGTAAAGGGAAGGATCGGCGCCATCAGCCGCACCACGGCGTCCAGGATCCGGTGCATGACCGTCTGTGCGCTCCGCCGCTCGACGGATTGCGGCGGCGAAGTGTAGAGGCGGTCCTTGAGGATATCGAGATAGAACGACGACAGATCGACCGTGCAATAGTTGTGGAGGGCATGATAGACGACATGGAATTCGTAGTCGTCATATCCTTTCCGGCCCTTTTCCACCAGAGCGGCCAGGGTGTGGAGGGCATACTTGTCGATGTCGAGCATGGCGTCGTAGGCCGCCGCATCCCGGGATGGGGTAAAATCCGACAGGTTGCCGAGCATGAAGCGGCAGGTGTTCCGGATCCGCCGGTATGCGTCGCTCAACTGTTTGAGGATCGTATCGGAGATGCGGATGTCGTCCCGGTAGTCGGAGGCGGAGACCCAGAGCCGGAGGATTTCGGCGCCGTATTTATTGATCACCTCTTTGGGGGCGACCACATTTCCCACGGACTTGGACATCTTTCGCCCCTGTTCGTCGACCACGAAGCCGTGGGTCAACACCGCTTTGTAGGGCGCCGCCTGGCGGTTGCCCACCGCCGTGAGCAGAGAGCTGTGAAACCATCCCCGGTGCTGGTCGCTGCCCTCCAGGTAGAGGTCCGCCGGCCAGGTAAGATAGTCCCGCGTTTCCAGCACCGCCGCATGGCTCACGCCGGAGTCGAACCAGACATCGAGGATGTCGGTCTCCTTGGTGAAGGCGGCGCCCCCGCATTTTTGACAGACGGTGCCCGGCGGGACGAGCTCGGATGCATCCTTCTCCAGCCAGATGTCGGCCCCGTGCTCCCGGAAGAGGCTGTAGACGTGATCGACGGTCGCTTCGCTTACCACCACCTCGCCGCACGCCTCGCAGAAGAGGACGGTGATGGGCACGCCCCAGGCGCGCTGCCGGGAGACGCACCAGTCCGGCCGGTTTTCGATCATGCCGTAGATTCTCTCCCGGCCCCAGCTGGGTATCCACTGCACCTGGTCGATCTCCGCCAGGGACCGGCTTCTCAGGCCCGTCTTATCCATGGAGATGAACCATTGGGGCGTCGCCCGGAAAATCACCGGCTGCTTGCAGCGCCAGCAGTGGGGGTAGGAGTGCTGAATCTTTTCTTCCGCCAGCAGCGCCCCTTTTTCTTGAAGCGCCCGGTTGATCTCGGCGTTGGCCTTGAAAACGAACTGTCCAGCGAACATCCCCACCTCTTCGGTGAAGCAGCCCCTGTCGTCCACGGGAGAATAGGCGTCGAGGCCGTATTGGAGCCCGACCTCGTGGTCCTCCCGGCCGTGTCCGGGGGCAGTGTGGACGCATCCGGTGCCGGCCTCTAGGGTGACGTGGTCCCCCAGCACGATGAGGGAATCCCGGTCATAGAGCGGATGGGTGCAGCAGCGCCGCTCGAGGTCCGCGGGGCGGATGTCTTCGAGCACGGTGTAGTCCTGGATGCCGAAGCGCTTCATGCAGTCCTCGACCAGGGCCCGGGCCAGGATCAGGGCTTCGCCCGCCCCGGTGTCCACCGCCACGTAGTCGAACTCCGGGTGGAGAGCGATGCCGAGGTTGGCGGGGATGGTCCACGGGGTCGTGGTCCAGATGACGACGAAGACCCGTTTGCCGCGAAGGGCGGGATAGTCGCCGCTGATGTCGTCCTTCAACCGGAACTTGACGAAAATGGACGGGGACGGCTCGTCGGCATATTCGATTTCGGCTTCGGCCAGGGCGGTTTTGCAGCTGCAGCACCAGTGGATCGGTTTTTTACTGCGAAACAGGCTGCCGTCCAGGGCAAATTTGCAGCACTCCTTGGCAATGACGGCTTCATAAGCATAGTTCATGGTCAGATAGGGGTTGTCCCACTCCCCCATCACCCCCAGACGCTTGAATTCGTCGCGCTGGATATCGATGAATTTCTCAGCATACGTCCGGCATTTGCGACGGACATCGGCCTGGGTCATCTCTTTTTTCTTGGACCCCAGCTCCTTGTCCACATTATGCTCGATGGGCAATCCATGGCAGTCCCATCCGGGTACGTAAGGGGCATCGAATCCGGACATTTGACGTGAGCGAATAATGATGTCCTTCAGGATTTTGTTGAGTGCCGTACCGATGTGGATATGGCCATTGGCATAGGGCGGGCCATCATGCAGAATGAAGGTCGGCCGGCCTTTGGATGCTTCACGGATGCGGCCGTAAAGCCCCGAGGATTCCCAGGCTTTGAGTTGATTGGGTTCTTTTGCAGCCAAATTGGCTTTCATGGGAAAGCCGGTTTTGGGAAGATTCAAGGTCTTCTTGTAATCCATCATTGCCTCCGAAAGGGGATTTTTTTAATGATAAACAGAAATTTCTACTTTGATTAGCACTTGATGTCAAGCCATTAGAAATGATTTTACGCCTTGAAAAGCAATTCATTTTGAGCGATTATGAAAGCTTTCTTTTGTTGAAATCCGCTAAAGGTGCGCTGTAATGCAAAACAAACGACTGGAAAAGCAAATTGGGTTTATACTCGAGGTGGACAAGCTCAAAACCATCGAGCGGCAAACACTGATCACAGACGCCTCAAGGCAGGAAAACGATGCCGAGCATTCCTGGCATCTGGCGCTGATGGCGCTGGTGCTGGGAGAATATGCCAAAGATAATACGCTGGATCTTTTACATGTGATTCGCATGGTTCTGATCCATGACCTAGTTGAGATCGATGCCGGCGATACTTACTGTTATGACAGCGCCGGGTACACGGACAAAGCCCAGCGCGAAACAGCGGCGGCCGAACGGATTTTTAATCTGCTGCCACCGGATCAGGCCAGCGAATTCAGAGCGCTGTGGGATGAATTCGAGGCCGGCAAATCGGCCGAAGCCCGGTTTGCCAATGCCCTGGACCGTTTGCAGCCGCTGATGCACAATGCGTTCACCGAGGGACGGATGTGGAAAAAACACGGCATTCGGAAATCCCAGGTGGTTGAGCGCAATCAAAAGATCGAGGCGGGCGCGCCTGACCTGTGGACGTTTGCCAGCGATTTGATTGACAAAGCCGTTAACCGGGGTCAGCTGGCCCCGGACGAGTCCATCGACTGATGGCTTAAAGCCGATTCAACAGCTAAGTGCAATATGCTCCATCAACCTCATGTGGAAAGCCAC
>CAJXSB010000114.1 GCA_913060435.1 uncultured Desulfococcus sp. | reverse complement strand
GGAAGGCGGCGGAGGAGAAGGCCGCCCGGGAAAAGGCCGAGGCGGAGCGGAAGGCGGCGGAGGAGAAGGCCGCCCGGGAAAAGGCCGAAGCGGAGCGAAAAGCAGCGGAGGCGGCCGAACGGGCGCGGAAGAAGGCCGATCCGGTGGAAAAGGCGATACGGTATACCGTGGCGTGCCTCGCGGTGGTCTTTACCCTGATCATCGCCGCCAGCTTTTCCAACTACACCAAATACTACCTGAGGACCGACGGCAGCGCCGTGACGGTCTGGAAGGGCCGTTTCTCTCCGGTGGGCGAAGTCGCGATTGCCGAGCTGCCCCGCAGCGCTGTGCCGACACCCCTGAAGGAGGTCTACACAAAGGCGGAGGCGCTGACCCTGGCTTTCGGGCATTTCCTTGGAAAAGCGGACGCGGCGCTTGCTGAGGATGCGCCGGACATCGACCGCATCGAGGCGCTGCTGCTGCAGGCCAAGTCCTTTGCCTTCAACGATGAATACCAGGAAGCGGTTGCTGCCCGTCTGACGAAGGTTCAGCTGATGACGCTGCTTTTTCGGGCCGACGCTGCGGCAGCCAAAGGCGGCGCTGCAGATTTCGAGAAGGCCCTTGCCCTGCTTCAGGAGGCCGCAGCATTGGATTTGACGGAAAGTCAGGCGATGATCGTGGAAAAGCGCACCGAAGCCCTTCGCGGCATCCTCGAGGCTGCTTCGGCGGCAGCGGAAGTACCGGTCGCGCCGGAAGAACCGACCACCACCCCGGAAGAACCGACCGCCCCGGAAGCGGCGGAGGAGGCTGCCGGTGCAGCCCCGTCGGATGCCCCGCCTGACGAAGCGGCGTCCGGGGAAGAGGCAGAGTCCGAAATGGCCATCTGATACCCGCGTGTTCATAACAGCGAATTGCAGGCCCCCATGTTGCCTGCAATTCGCTTTTTTTTATCCGCCGCTTGGCATGAGGAAAGGGGGCGGAAAATTTTTCTCCGCAGTCCGGAGATGATGCTTTTGCTTCAGGACCTTCCCCGGCTGGTGATCGTCCAGGTCCACGGCATGGCTGCTGCAGCGGGATGCCAGCTCTGGCGGCCTGTGACCTGACCATCGTGGAAGAGAGTGGTGAGCCTGGATCGGCTATCCGCCGATACGGAAGCCTGGGCGGGCGAGATGAGATCGCCGGTCGGGTGGAATCGTTGCGCCGGCGGAGAAGAAGAACAACAGGGAAGCAGCGTATGGGGTGCTGCTCCCCTGTAAAGGCGGTCTGGATGGTGTGACGGGGCGGAGAGGGCCTACCGTTTGGAGAACTGGAAGCGCGCTCTTGCGCCTTTCTGACCGTATTTTTTCCGCTCTTTGACGCGGGGATCGCGTTTGACGAATCCCGCCTTTTTCAGCACCGGCCGGAGGTCCGGGTCCATCTCGATAAGGGCTCGGGTGATGCCGTGTCGGATGGCGCCGACCTGCCCGGATATTCCGCCGCCGGCCACCGTGACCTTGATGTCGATATTCCCCATGTTGTTGGTGATGGTCAGCGGCTGTGTCAGGACCAGCCGGGCCGATTCCGTGGGGAAATACTCCCCGATCTCCCGGTTGTTGATCAGGATGGCGCCATTGCCGGGCTTAATCCAGGTTCTGGCAACCGCGGTTTTCCGCCTGCCTGTTGCGTAGTAAGCCGATTGTTTTTCCATGAAATGCCTCGATCGATAACTTTATGGGTGATTTAGAATTCCAGAACCTCGGGCTGCTGCGCGGCGTGCGGATGTTCGCTGCCCGTGTACACCTTCAGCTTCTTGATGAGCTTCCGGCCCAGACGGTTTTTCGGCAGCATTCCCCGGACGGCAAGACGGATGACGTCTTCCGGCTTTTTGGCCAGCAGCTCTTTGGCCGTGGTCGTGGTCAAGCCTCCGATGTATCCGCTGTGGCGGTAGTATTTTTTCTGCTCCATCTTGCGGCCGGTCAGAACGATCTTGTCGGCGTTGATGACCACGATGTTGTCGCCCGTGTCCGTATGCGGGGTGAACATCGGCTGATGCTTGCCGCGGATTCGGGATGCGATTCTGCTCGCCAGTCTTCCCAGAACGATGCCCTCCGCATCGACGACGTACCACTTGCCTGCATTGTCAGACTTTTTCGCGCTATATGTGTATTTTTTCACCGTATTCCACTCCCTGTGATTTATATAACCCGATATTCCTAAAATAATTTCGGTCTACTGTCAACAAAAAAATAACCAGGTCAGCCCTCGCTGCGCAATTGACATGGCCATCTGCCTTTACTAAACTTGTCTCCGTTTGTAAATGCATTTTCGAATTTGCCCACCGCCGGGAGGGGCGACGCCGCATGGAGGGGTATCCCCGGCCGGCACAACACCTGCGGGAGGCGTTTATCCATGGCACTGGAAATCGAAGTGAAGTTCTTCCTCTCCAACCCGGAGAGCCTCCGCCGAAAGATCCTGGGCCGCATCCCATCCATGGGGGGACGATCCGGCGGGCGGGTCTTTGAACGGAATGTCCGATATGAAGACGAGGGGGAAAACCTGTTCCGGCAAAGATCCCTCCTGCGCCTGCGCCAGGATCGGCGCGTCCGCCTCACCTTCAAGCGTGACACCGGCGACGCATCAGGGCAGGACCGCCGCCGGTTCAAAATTTTCGAGGAATTGGAGGTCGAGGTCAGCGATTTTTCCACCATGGCCGGAATTCTGGAAGCCCTCGGGTACCGACCCGTACAGGTGTATGAAAAATGGCGTGAGACCTTTGAGATGGAGCGCAGCCAGATCTGCATGGATACCATGCCGTTCGGGGAATTCATTGAAATCGAGGGGGAGCGGGATGCCATTCCCGAACTGGCCGAACAGCTCGGCCTGGACTGGGAGCGCCGGATCCTCGACAATTATCTCCGCATCTTTGCTCGGTTGAAGGACGCCGTGCCCCTCCCGTTCAACGATATTACGTTCGATAATTTCAAGCGGTTGCCCAGCAGCGCAACCATTCAAGATTTTTCAGCTTATATTCAAGAATTTGAATGCCGCCGACAGGATTGAACCCACGCCAAAGGAGCTGCGGATGCCGGAGACGATTTCACTGCTGACCCTCAATATCCGGTTCGGCCTGGCGGATGACGGCGACAATGCATGGCGCTGGAGGAAGGATGCCTTTGCCCCGCTGTTTGACCGGTATCGATCTGATTTCATGGCCTTCCAGGAGGTGAATGACTTCCAGGCCGATGATCTGGGCAGGCTTCTGCCGGGCTACAGCCGTGTGGGCCAGCGGGTGCCGGCGCCGCCGTTCTGGCAGAACAATCTCATTTTCTATCGGCATCCGTGGCGGTGCATCCACAGCGACCATTTCTTCCTGAGCCCGACGCCAAAGATCCCGAGCCGCTTCCGGGGGAGCCGATGGCCCCGCCAGTGTACGCTGGCCGTGTTCGAGAAAGGGCAGCGGCGGGTCGTCTGCATCAATACACACTTCGATTTCAAGGAAACGGTGCAGGCCGATAGCGCCCGGGTCGTCCTGGCGCGCCTCTCTGAAATCGGGCCGGGGCTGCCTGCCCTGCTTGCCGGCGACTTCAACGCATCCCCCGGCACACCCTGCCACCGGTTGTTCACGGATTCCTCCGGCACCGGGGCGGCCGCCGGATTTCGAAATGCGTTTGCACCGCCATTTCCAGCCACCCACCACGGCTTTTCCGGAGCAAGGATCGGGGACCATATCGACTGGATACTCTACCGCGGCGGTCTGCGGCTTCTCTCCTCCCGGGTCATCGAAGAGACCTTCAGCGGGCGATATCCATCGGACCACTTTCCCCTGACGGCAGTCTTCGCATGGACGGCGCCGGAGTCCTGACCAGGGCGCCTGCTACAGCCTTTTCCACCGCTCCCGATAGATTTTCCAGCCGTCGTTCTCTCGGATGAGGACGAGCTCCTTGATGCCGACCGATCGAAAGAGGTTGGATTCGTATTCCTGGGTGAAGGAGACCACCAGACGATCGTTGCGGGGGGTCAGCACCACGTTTTCCCAGGAGAGCCGGATGAACCGGTAGCGGCGGTTGACCCGCTGCTTGTATTGCAGCCAGGCGTTTTTGTCCATCCCCTGGGAGCGGAATTTATCGGCATAGAAATCAGCGTAGGCGTCGAGGTCTCTGGAAGACCATGCCAGCATCCAGTCATCCAGCCATGCGTCGATGGGGACAGCATCCGCGTCCGCGGCGGCGAGCGTGCTTTCTTCGACAGGGGGGGATAGGGATTCGCCGATGCGGCGGCAGGCGGCAAGCAGCGGGTTCGCGGCCGAGTCGCCAGTATAGATGGCAGGGGCCCGCTGGTAGGTGTCGCCGAGAATGACCAGCCTTCCTTCCTGATATTCCAGGAAAAACTTTTTCCTGCCCACCCGAACCGCCGTATCACCTGCCGCGAGGTATTGATCGCACACGGCCACGAGGGTGTTCCGGTGCCGGTAGACGGCAATATCTTCCGCCGACAAAGTCAGCGGCGCGCCCTGCGCCTGGATGGCCTCCTGCTGTCGGGACCAGGGGGCCCACCAGGAGGGGGCTGCCGGGGGGGAGCCGGCGTAGCAGGCGGCAACGGCCTGCCGGTCGGCCTCCTGCAGCGCCAGGTGCCATGCTTTCACCAGTGCTTTTGTCGCTTCGGCCGCCGCCATCCCGGTTCCTATGGCATGATGCCCCATCGTCTCCACGATGATGATCGGGGTCCGGTTCAGGGTGATGAAAGGGGAGATGGCCAGGAGGTCGGCGTTCCCGACGGCGACGCAGCCGTTGGAATCAAAGGGCGCAAGCGGCTTGTCGACGCCGTGGAGCCAGATGGCGCTCCCTGTGCGCCGGGCCAGACGGTCCAGCAGGTTGGGGTAGTCCGTCGTGAATGCCCTGGCGCCGTAGACGGGGGAGAGATACTTCTCCTCGTATTCTCGGGTGAAAAAATAGACGCCTTCGGGGGTTTTGGCATCTCCGGAGAGGGTCTTGGGCCCGAAATTCTTTCCGGTGGAACAGCGGACGCGAAAGAGCTCCCTGGGGTGGGGAGACATCTGATACAGGATCAGGGTCTGGCTCGATTTTTCGACAATGAGGCTGACATCGCCGCTGTGAGACGGCGGCGTGGAGAGAAAAGCCGACGGCACCTGCACCTCGTCCGGGTCGGCAAGCGCCTCCTCTGGAAGCGTGCCCTGACCGCCTGCGCTGGGGGAATGACGGCGGGCCGGGTTCGTGCTGTCGAGCCGCGCGGAGAGGGGCTGGACAGCCGGGGGCATCCCCCCCATCCATAACAGGGCCCAGCAGGCCATGACCACGGTGAGATAACATCTCCTCATGGATTTCCACCCATCCCATCGGACGCTTTCCGGCGGACGACCACCGGATCCCCGGGGCGCAGCTGCAGGCGCCGGCGGGCGCTGCCGCCGCTGACGGCGATCTCGAGATGCCCTCGGCTTCCAATGACGGCCCGGCAGGTCTTTCCGTCGGGCCGGCCGTAGTGGGGGGAGAGGCCCGATATCGTCACGTCGCCCACCCGGATCTCGATGGGGGTCCCGGCATCCGCCAGGGGGGCGATGTGGCGGTGTTCAATGTCGGTCAGAAGATTCCCGAAACGGTCGGCGCTGATGATGGCTCCGGTGACGGTGCCGTCCGGGCCTGTTTGGGGTTTGGAGAGCACCAGCGGGACCAGTTCATCGATGGCGGCGGTGCGGCCGAGGGCGGTGATGGGCACCCCCCGGAGCAGGTGGGCGGCAACGGGGGCGAAGATGTCCCGCCCGTGGAAGGTTCGGCTGATTTCGGGCAGAAAAAATTCGGACCGTTCGGCGCGGACGACCGCCTCGACCGCAGCTTCCTGGAGCAGGGGAAAGAGGACCCCGTTGTCGGGCCCGACGAAGCAGTGGCCGTCGGCGCGGGCTGCGAGGACGGCGCGATGGGTGCCCACCCCTGGATCGACCACGCAGACGTGAACGGTGCCGCCGGGGAAATAGGGATATGCCGCCCGGAGCATGCGGGCGGCGGCGGCGATGTCCTGGGGGGGGATCTCATGACAGAGGTCGACGATGGCCGCCGCCGGATGAATTGTCATGATGACCCCTTTCATGACGCCGACATATTCATCGACAAGGCCGAAATCCGTCAGGAGCGTCACGCAGTTCATGGTGATGCCCCTCCGTTAGCCTTTCCGTTCGAAGAGCGGGTCTTTCCGGCAGGCGATGGAAAGGTGCCGGCAGGCGGCCTCGGACGCCCGGCGGCCCGAAGAGGTCCTGGTGATGAAGCCGATCTTGAGCAGATAGGGCTCGACCACGTCCACGAGGGTGTCCGTCTCCTCCTGCAGGGTCGCCGCGATGGCCTCGATCCCCACCGGACCGCCGCTGTAAAAGCGGATCACGGTCTCGATATAGCGGCGGTCCAGCGTGGTCAGGCCCATCTCGTCAACCCCTTCGAGGGCAAGGGAGCGGACCACCGCCGCCTGGGAGACGACGCCGTCGGCACGGACCTGGGCATAATCCCGGACCCGTTTCAGCAGGCGGTTGACGATCCTCGGGGTCCCCCGCGACCTTCGGGCCAGCTCCGCTGCGCCGTCGGCCTCGATGGTGACGCCGAGGAGGGCCGCCGACCGGCGGGCGATGGTGACGAGGTCCGCTTCATTATAGAAATCGAGGCTTCGGAAGATACCGAAGCGGTCCCGGAGGGGGGCGGAGAGCAGGCCGACCCGGGTGGTGGCGCCGACGAGGGTGAACCGGTTGAGACGGAAGCGGTGGCTCCGGGCGTGGACCCCCTTGTCGAAGACAAAGTCGACGGCGAAGTCCTCCATGGCCGGGTAGAGGAATTCCTCGACGGCCTTGGGGGTCCGGTGGATCTCGTCAACGAAGAGGACGTCGCCTTCGGAGAGGTGGGTCAGGATGCCGATGAGGTCGCCGCCCTTCTCGAGCGCCGGCCCGGAGGTGATGGTGAGGCTTCCCCCCATTTCATTGGCGATGATGTGGGCCAGCGTGGTTTTTCCGAGGCCCGGGGGGCCGTGGAAAAGGACATGGTCCAGGGGCTCGGCCCGCTTCTTGGCCGCCGATATGGCGATCTCCAGGGTCTCCACCACCTCGAGCTGGCCGATATAGTCGGCGAGCGTTCCGGGCCGGAGGGAGAGAATCTCCGGCGTCTCGTCCATGGGCAGTTCCCGCTTGGCGAGGATGCCTTCCTGCCCGGATGAATGTGTAAGAATCTTGTTGGCCATCGTCTGAATCCCACCGCCATCCTGTAACATTTATTTTACCATATTTCCACGAAAGATTTCGTCGAAAAGTGCCTCTGGGCTTGCGATAGCGCTGTTGCGCTCGAGGGCGTCGGCGATCATCTGCTTGGCTTCGGCGGATTTATGTCCCAGCTGCGCCACCAGAACGTCGAGCACATTTTCGACGAACGCCGCCGCCATCTCGGGCTTCGGCCCGGGGTCACCCGGCGTCAAGGCGAATTTGCCCACCTTTCCCCCCAGGGTGGCGACGATCTTCTGGGCGGTCCGCGCGCCGATCCCCTTGAGGTTCTTCAGGACGGCCACGTCGTTGGCTTCGATGGCGTCGGCAATGTCGCCGATGGGTCGGTTCAGGGCCTTGACGGCCTTGAGCGGGCCGATGGCTTCCACGGAGATAAAATGCTGAAAGAACTCCTTCTCCACGTCGGAATTGAAGCCGATGAGGATGGGCGCCGGCTGTCGCTCGGTGTGATGGTAATAGATGAAGAGGGCAAGCTCATCGCCGATGGCCTTTGGGGCCAGCGTCTCCATGACAAAGGCGGGCAGGATGACCTCGTAGCCGACCTGGTTCACGAGGAGAATGATGCGGTCTTCCTCCCGCTGGAAAAGGCTGCCTTTCAGATATGCGATCATATTGGATTCGTATCCTGCCGATGGGGCGAAACGGCGATTTCAAACACCATGTGCCCGGGTCTCAGACGGGATGCCGGAACAGGCCGATCAGGGCCAGTGCAAGGGCGTCGGATGCGTGAAACGGCCGGATGCACCCGGGAATTCCCAGAAAACGTCTTACGGCCATCTCCAACTGTGACTTGTCCGCGCTTCCGTTTCCCGTCAGGATCTTCTTGGCTTCCCGGACCGGTATTTCCGTGACGGGAATGCCCGCCTGCTGTCCGGCCAGGAGGATGACGCCGGTGACCTTGCCGAGGGTGATCCCGGATTTGGGGTACTTTTCCAGGGAAAAAGCCTCCTCGACGATCATTAGGTCCGGGGATTCATCCCGGATCACGGCCAGAAGCCCATCATAGATGCATCCCAGACGCTCCGCAAGGGCTTTGTCCCGCGTGGTGGAAATGCTGCCGTAGGCGTATCGGTCCACGGTCATGCCTCGTCCGCCGACCACGGCGACCCCCGTACCGGCCAGGCCGGGATCGACTCCGATCACCGTCAGCATGGCTCGGGGCCGACATCACTCGGACTGGCTGAAGAGGTCATCAAAGGGTGTTCAGCTTTTGGCGGGCGATCTTGGCCTCGCTCGAATTGGGGTACTTCTCGATCAGCTCCTCGAGGATCAGCCGGGCATTGGGCTTGTCCCCGAGGCCTGCAAAGGCAAGCCCCTGCTTGAGGAGAGCGGCCTGGACCTTGTTGCCGCCGGGATATTTTTCGATCACCGTCTGGTATTCCAGGATCGCCTGTTCGTATTCCTTCTCGCGGTAGAAGGTCTCCCCGACCCAGAACTGGGCGCTGTCCGCGAGTCTGCCGTCGGGGTGCTCGAGGAGCAGCTGCTGGAAACCCTCCCGGGCCTCCAGATACGCCCCGCGGTCGAAGGCCTTTTTGGCGGCGTCGTAGAGGTCCCTTTCGGAGGGGGGAGACGCCGGCGGTGCGACGGCTGCCGACGGGGCGACAGACGGCGATGCGGGGGCTGCGGTCCCGGAAAGGGATGCGTTCGTTTCAGGGGCGAGCACCGGAAGGTCGAGCTTTTGTTCGACGCGCTCCATGCGCTGGTTCAGGTAGCCCAGCTGTCGGGACTGTTCGGCAAGCTGGTGCCGGGTCTCCTCGACGGTTCCCTTGACGGTTCGAAGCTCATTTCTGACCTCGTCCGTCGCCGCGTGGAGGCTGGCGGACTGATGCCGGATCTCCGATGTCGTCGCCGCCTGCTGCTGGAGTTCCATGTTGCGCCGTTCAAGGGCGATGACTCGGTCTTCAAGGATTCGGATGTCGCTCTGGCTGGCGCAGCCGGCAATGCCGCTGACCAAAACTGCCGCCAGGCAAATGAAGCGGATTGATTTCATGGTCGTCATTCCGTTGGGCACAGATGAAGTAAAAAGAGATCGGACGGCGGGGCAGGGACCCCGCCGGTCCCGCAAGACGGATGGCTGCCGGTGCGGCACCGCCGGAAGGCAGGGGCTGCACCGTCATGGGATCCGGTGATCAGTTGAAGATGAACTGTGCGCGCCGATTCTGGGCCCAGGCGGCCTCCGTGTGACCGGGGTCGATGGGCTGTTCTTCACCGTAGCTGACGGGCGTCATGCGGGAGGCGGCAACACCCAGGTTTTCCAGATATTTTTTGACGCTCAGCGCCCGGCGGTCCCCCAGTGCCAGGTTGTATTCGGTGGTGCCCCGCTCATCACAGTGCCCCTCGATGGTGACGCGGCGGCCGGGGTTCTTCTGCAGGTATTCCGCCTTTCGCATCAGGGTGGCCTGGGCTTCGGCCGACAAGACATCGCTGTCGAACTCGAAATAGATGTGTTCGTTCAAAAAGGCGTCCCTGGCCCGCCGCTGTTCCGGGGTCAGCCCTTCCTCATCCAGCAGGCCGCTCCGGTCGCCCGCGAGCGATCCTTCGTCTATCGCACCCGCATCGCCGGCAGCACCGGAATCCCCCGCCACGGGCATCCCATCGGTTTTGACCATTTTTTTGGAGCAGGATGCGGTCAGGAGCATACCGGGGATGATGAACACCAGAAACAGTATAATCCACTTCTTTGAATGCATGACTTCCTCCTTGAATGGATGCATATCCATTGAAACAACGCTGCCGCCCACGGGATGCGGCAGCTGTAAAATCCTCCGGCATATCCTCCGGAACGGGGGTCAGTCTCCGGCCCGGTTGGGCGACCAGCTTGGTGTAAACTGTTCGCCGTCCATCAGAATCAGGCGCCGCTGATCCGTACCGTAGGCCGTCATCACATAGATCCGGGATACCCCTTTTTCTCGCGTTGAACTGAAGGCGATCAGGCTCCCGTCGGGGGACCATGACGGGGATTCGTTCTTCCCCGCGTTGTAGGTCAGCCGTGCGGGCTGACGGGTTTTGAGGTCCATCACATGGATGTTGATCTCTCCGCGTTCGATGCTGGAGTAGCAGATTTTGTCGCCCCTCGGCGACCAGCTCGGCTGGGTATTGTACTTCCCGTCGTAGGTCAGCCGATTGACCCGGCCCGAGCGGGTTTCCAGGATATAGATCTGGGGGTTTCCCGAGCGGTTGGAGACAAACGCCATTCTGCTGCCGTCGGGCGACCACGTCGGTGACGTGTCGATGCCCCAGTTCTTGGTCAGCTGTTTAATGATTTTCCCATCCCCGGTCAACAGATAAATATCCTGGTCCCCGGTAAAGGAGAGGGTCGCCGCCAGCTTGAACTGCCCGGGAACCCATGCGGGGGTCGTGTTCAGTCCTCTTTTCGAGAGGACGGTTCCACGCTTTCCCGAAAGATTGCGGATATAGAGGTCCGGCCGGCCCTTGGCATAGGAGGTATAGGCCATCCATTTTCCGCCCATTCCCCAGGCCGGCGAGAGGGTGATCGAATTGAAGCGGGTGATCCGGCGCGGCCGGCTGCCGTCAAAGTCGCAGGTATAGACCTCCTTGTGACCCGTCCCCGTCGACACGAAGGCAATCTGGCTGTCAAAGACGCCCCAGCTCCCGGTCAGCAGATGGATGATTTCGCTGCAGAAGCGACGGAACATGCGGGGCAGGTCCTTTTTCCACCCCTTGTAGCGTTTGCCGATCAGCATTTCGCCCTTGAAGGGGTCGAAGAGCCGGAGCTCCATGTCGATGAGATCCTGCTGTACCTGGATGCTGCCGGTCACCAGGAGCTCCGCCCCGATGGTGGTCCAGTTCGAGAACTGGATGCTGGTCCGGTCGGTCTCCGGCTGCTTGGGGTCCATCAGGAACATGTCCCGATCCATGATCTTGAAAAAACCGGTAAAGTCGAGATAGTCGGCCACTTGGTCCGAACTCTGAAGAGACATGACCGGATCACCGGGCGACACCCGGAAGACCGGGATGGCGATGGGGATTTTTTTGAGGGAGGGGTTCCGGATGTCGATATATTCGTACTGTGCGGAAGCGGCTCCCGCCAGGGCCAGGTAGATGGCCAGGCCAACCCAAAATACTCGCCGTGCGCATGTCTTCATCAGTGGTCCTCATTGCCTGTTGTCGGATGCATATGCGGCTCTCAGTTCAAGCCGGCGGGGGTGAACACCAGGG
>CAJXSB010000113.1 GCA_913060435.1 uncultured Desulfococcus sp. | reverse complement strand
GATGCGACCAGGAGCGGTGCATAGACGACGGAAATCCAGAAAAATGTATGGCGTTCATCGCTCTCTCCGCCGAACAGGCCCAGCAGGCCGCCGGCAATGGCCGGCGCCGAGGCTGCCGCGAGGGTGCCGGCGATCAGAAAGCCGTCCCGCAAGGCAAACAGCGCGGTGCGCTCATTGTAGTCGAATGTCATCTCGGGTCCGAGGGACTCGTAGGGTACGGTGACCATCGTCCAGAAAAGGAACAGGGCGAACATGCCGGTACAGAACCAGACCGTGCTGAAAAAGGGGGATCCTTCTGGGGGATTGAAAAGGAACAGCATGGCCCCCGCCGTGAGGATGGATCCGGCGAGGATGAACGGCCTGCGACGCCCGAAAGGCAGGCGCGTCCGGTCCGAAAGACCCCCGATCCAGGGGTCGGTGACGGCGTCGAAGACGCGCACGGCCAGGAGGATGACCCCCAGCGCGGTCATGGGGACACCAATGACATCGGTGTAGAATTTGGGCAGGTAAACGTAGACCGGTATCCCGACGACAGCGAGGGAAAAAGCCGGCAGTGCGTAGGCGATTTTGCTCCGGTAGGAGAGCTTGGCGGTGCTCATGACAGCCCCAACAGACCGTTTCGGAGTTTTTCGGAGAGCGGGGTGCCGCCAATCCAGATGGAAAAGAGTGCCGCGGAGAAATCCGCCCCCGGTATCGAGCCCATTACTTTGCCGTTCAATGACAGCGTCGTCCCCGTTGCCGGTTCATAGGCCAGGGTGTAGCGGTCGCCGGGCTTCACATTCTTATAGAATGCGTTGAAACGTTCGATCTTCGGCAGCAGCCGCTTGTAGCTCTCTTCCGTTGTATTCTTCCGGATCCACACCCGTGTCGATTCGGCAAAATCCTCCTTGGTGATGGCGTGAAGGTACTCCAGCTCCAGAATTCGTGGCACGTCGGACAGGGCCTGGTCGGCGGGAATGCCGTCCGGGAGATAAAATCCGGCGACGGAGAGCTTGAAGATGCCCATATACCGGATGATGCCGGTCCCCTGGAGACTCAGCATCGTCCCTTGCGTCGCCTTGGAGGTGCCGAAGCTCACACCGGATGTGGTCACGTTGGCAAAGGCATTGGAAGCAGTGAAAAGGCTCGCACAAAAAGCCATGGTAGCAAGGTATTTTTTCATGGATCATCCTCCCTGATCGTATGGAGCATTGCAGGCATATGCCTTTAGAGCGTTGCCGGTGCAGGTGCTGCGCCGCATCGGCCTATCATAAAAAACATTGGTTCATGCAGCGAAAGACTGACCTGGGGTAAAAATTGCTTCGGGAAAGCAGTATGCAATGAGGAGAAGATAGAGATGATATGAGGGGCAGAGCCCCTCATGATGGCGGCGCCATCCGACCCGGTGAAGGGGCGGACGGGCGTTTTTTGCTGCTGCAGGCTACTGGGCGTCGCTGATGCCGACCTCTGCGAAGGTCTTGATGTCCGCCAGGATGCGTGTTGCCGCGTCGATGAGCTCCATGGCCAGGGCGGCGCCGGTCCCTTCGCCAAGGCGGAAGTCGAGGTCGAGGAGCGGCCTGAGCTTGAGGTGCTCGAGCATGTAGCGGTGTCCGACCTCCGCGCTGTTGTGGCTGGCAAAGAGATAGGGCCGGGATGCCGGGACGAGCTCGCAGGCGATGAGGGCCCCGGCCGTGGCAATGAGGCCGTCGCAGACCACGGGGATGCCGTGGGCCGCCGCCCCGATGACGAGGCCGGCCAGGCCGCCGATCTCGAGCCCGCCGACCTTTTCAAGCACGCCCAGCGGATCCGTGGGACCCGGCTGGTGGCGTGCAAGCCCCCGCTCGATGGCCGAGACCTTCCGCAGGATGCCCTCGTCGTCGATGCCGGTGCCCCTGCCGGTCAGCTCCGGCACCGGAATGCCTGAAAAGGCGGCGATGATCGCGGTGGAGGGCGTGGTGTTGCCGATGCCCATATCCCCCGTGCCCAGGAGATGCACCGGGCCCTCGGCCGTCAGTTCATCCACGATCTCGATGCCGGCTTCGATGCTCCGGACAGCTTCGTCGCGCGTCATGGCCGGCGCAACGGCGAAGTTGGCGGTGCCTTTCCGGACCTTCTTGTGGTAGATGGGCAGGTCCGGCGGAAAATCGCAGTTGACCCCCAGGTCGGCCACCCGGACCTCGGCGCCGGCGTGCCGGGCCAGCACGCTGACCGATGCGCCGCCGCCGACGAAGTTGTGCACCATCTGGGGCGTCACCTCCTGGGGAAAGAGGCTCACGCCCTCGTCGCAGATGCCGTGGTCCCCGGCACAGGTGACAATGAACTTGCGGTCGAGGCGGACGTCGATCGCCCCGTATATGCCCGCCAGCCGAGCGCCCACATCCTCCAGGGCGCCGAGGCTTCCCGCCGGGCGCGCCTGGTTGCGGAGGCGCTCCCTGGCGGCGTCGTATGCGGCGGCGTCCGGCGCCTTGATCCTTTGAATGGTGTTTTCCAGTATGCTCATGCTGTTCCCTCCTTGACGGCGCCCCGGGGCAATATGCCGATCTGCTGCGCCGAAATTGCTTTGATTGACTCTGCTTAATGCTGCTGCAGGGACGCGGCGACCTTGTCGCCCCGGATATCCTTCTCGAACAGAGTCAGCCCCCGTTCCATAGCACAGAAATTCCCGCACATGGTGCAGGTTTTTTCATTTTCCGGGCTCCGGCTCTTCCGGATCTCCTCGGCCCGGTCCGGAAACATCAGGAGGCGGAGCTGGTCCTCCCACCGGGTGTCCCGGCGGGCCAGGGAGACCGCCTTCTCCTTCTCCCGGCGGTCGGGGTATTTGGCGACATCGCCGATGTGGACGGCCAGCCGGGTGACCCGGACCCCTTCGCGCACGTCCGCCTCGTTGGGCAGGGCGAGGTGCTCGGCCGGAGTGATGTAGCAGATCAGGTCGGCGCCGTGGCGGGCGGCGTTGGCCGCACCGATGGCCGCGGTGATGTGGTCGTACCCGGCACCACAGTCGGCGGGCAGGGGCCCCAGGACATAGTAGGGGGCGTTGCCACTCATCCGCTTCTCCAGCATGATGTTGCCCGCGATCTCGTCCAGTGGGACGTGCCCCGGCCCTTCGACCATCATCTGGCATCCCATCTCGCGGCCCAGCTCGGCCAGTTCGCAGTTGATGATCATTTCGGCCATCTGGGCCCGGTCATGGCTGTCGTGGATCGCCCCGGCCCGGATGCCGTTGCCCAGGGAGAGGACGGCGTCGTATTTCTTCATGAGGGCGCAGACGCGGTCGAACTGCTCGTAGAGGGGGTTCTCCTTCTGGTTGTACTCCATCCAGGAGACCATGAAGGTGCCGCCCTTGGAGACCAGGCCGCCGTAGCGGTATCCCTGGTTCCGGAGGCGCTCGATGCTGAACCGGTTGATTCCACAGTGGATGGCCATGAACGAAATGCCGTCGGCCAGCTGCCGCTCGATGAGCTCGAAGAGGTATTCCGGGTCCAGCTTGTTGGGGTTCTTGTACTCCCGGGCCGCCTCGCAGAAGGCCTGGTAGAGGGGGACGTTGCCCACGGGCAGATCGACGCTGGCCAGGACGGCCTGCCGGACCTTGTCCAGGTCGCCGCCGGCCGACAGCTCCATCAGGGTGTCGGCCCCCTCCTCCTGGATCGCCCGGGCCTTCGAGACCTCCAGTTCGATGTCGTAGATGTCCGACGAGGTGCCGATGGAGCCGTTCACTTTGGTCCGAAGGCCCGCACCGATCCCCACCACCCGCTGATGGGGCCGGCCGGGGTGGCTGGCAATGACGACTTCTCCCGAGGCGACCTTTTGCCGGATCTCCCCGGGCAGCATGTTTTCGCTTCGGGCAACGGTTTCCATCTGGGGTGTGATGACGCCTTCCCTGGCGAGCTCAATCTGTGTTTTCATACGATCTCTCCTGTAGATCAGATGTTTCCTGAAAAGTTCATGCCGGCATAAAAAAAGCCGTGCTGCAGGGGGCTCCCCACAGCACGGCTTTATGGACGGTATGGCCGTGTCGTTGTTGCGGCAGGTCTTCTGGCTTGCGGATCTACGGCATCTCCATCTCCGGAGTGCCATGCCTTGGGCCGCGCCTTCCCGTTCCTTTCGGATCAGTGGCGTCGTGCGGCCTCGGTCCCCGCTTACAGCGCTGGTCCAGCGTCACGGATTTTCACCGTGTTCCCTATTATCCCTCGAATCGATACCTATCGATACCTATGGATGCGAGGGCACCGACAACAAGCGTTCCATCAATTTTTGCCCTTCTCATACACGATCGCCTGAAAAATGCAAGCTTAATTTTCTGGCGCGGCCGAAAGGCCTGACTGGAAGAACCGGTGTCAGGCGCAAGACGCTCCGGAACGGGAAAAAGATTGATCCAATGCGCTAAATCTGTCATAACGTCGGCAGGATACACCTGCGAGGTCATATCATGATGATTGAAGAATCCATAGAGATCCACGCGCCCCTTTCGGTGGTTTGGCGGGTCTTTTCCCGGATGGAGGACTGGGAGAGCTGGAACACGGTCTGCGAGAACTGCTGCCTGATCGAGGGGGATGAGATGGCCCCCGGGACCTGCTTCACCTTTACCCTGAGGCCTTACCGCATCCCTCTCAAGATCGCACCGCAAATCGTCAAATGCGAGCCGGGCCGGGAGGTCATCTGGGCGGGAAGCCGCCTGGGCGTCCACGCCGAGCACCGCTTCACCTTCGAAGAGAAGGACGGCCGGGTCATCCTCACCAGCGTCGAGAACTTCCGGGGCCTGATGCTTCTGGTCAGCCGGTTGATCTTCGTTCCCGCCAAGCTCCATCGCCTGACCCGAAAGCTCCTTCAGGCCATCAAGACGCAGGCCGAATCCTGCGGCGGCTGAAGAAGGCAGTTCTCCAACAGGTTCGTACACCGGGGCCCGCCGTGGCCGGTCCCCCGGAGGAAGGATAAATCCGTCATGCTGAAAAAGATTGATCCGACTGCCACCCCTGCATGGGAAGCGCTCCGCGCCCATTTCGACACGGCCAAATCGCTCCAAATGCGGAACCTCTTTTCGCAGGATCCGGAGCGGTTTTCGCGTTTTTCCATCCGGTTTAACGACATCCTGGTCGACTATTCCAAAAATATTCTGACTTCGGAGACCCGCGACCTTCTGGTGCAGCTGGCCGAGGAGGCCGGCGTCCCCGAAGCGGTCGCGGACATGTTCGCCGGAGCGCCCATCAACGAGACGGAGGGCCGGGCCGTTCTGCACACCGCTCTCCGAAACCGCGACAGTGCGCCGGTGATGGTGGACGGCGCCGATGTCATGCCCGGCGTCAACGCGGTCCTGGAGAAGATGGCGGCGTTTTCCGATAAGGTCGGCACCGGAGAGTGGCGCGGCTATACCGGCCGGCGCATCACCGATATCGTCAACATCGGCATCGGCGGCTCGGACCTGGGGCCGGCCATGGTGACGGAATGTCTCAAGCCCTACGCCAGGGAGGGGCTTGCCGCCCATTTCGTCTCCAACGTGGACGGCACCCACATCGCCGAGACCCTCAAACAGCTCGACCCGGAGACGGCTCTTTTCATGATCGCCTCCAAGACCTTCACCACCCAGGAGACCATGACCAACGCCTTTACCGCCCGAAGCTGGTTTCTGGAGCGGTCCGGGAAGCCCGATGCCGTCGCCCGGCATTTCGTGGCCATCTCGACCAACGCGGCGGCGGTGGCGGAATTCGGCATCGACCAGGAGAACATGTTCGGCTTCTGGGACTGGGTCGGCGGGCGATACTCCCTCTGGTCCGCCATCGGGCTCTCCATCGCCTGCACCGTCGGCTATTCCCGCTTCGTCGAACTGCTCGAGGGCGCCTGGGAGATGGACCGGCATTTCCGGCGTGCGCCGCTGGCGGAGAACATCCCCGTGATCCTCGCCATGATCGGGATATGGTACACCAATTTCTTCGGGGCGCGGTCCGAGGTGATCCTGCCCTATGACCAGTACATGCACCGGTTTCCGGCCTATTTCCAGCAGGGCAACATGGAGAGCAACGGCAAATCCGTGGACCGGCGCGGCCGGCCGGTCTCCTGCGCCACCGGCCCCGTGATCTGGGGGGAGCCGGGCACCAACGGCCAGCATGCCTTCTATCAGCTCATCCATCAAGGCACCCAGATGATTCCCGCGGATTTTCTGGCCCCGGCCATAAGTCACAACCCCTTGGGCGACCACCACGAGATCCTGCTCTCCAATTTTTTCGCCCAGACCGAGGCCCTGATGAACGGAAAGACGCGGGAGGCCGTGGCAGCGGAGCTCGCCGAAGAGGGCATGCGGCCCGAAGAGATCGAGCGGCTCGCCCCCCACAAGGTCTTTCCCGGCAACCGGCCCACGAATTCGATCCTGTTTCGGAAGCTGACCCCCCGGGTGCTGGGAAGCCTCATCGCCATGTACGAGCACAAGATCTTTGTGCAGGGCGTCGTCTGGAACATTTTCAGTTTCGACCAGTGGGGTGTCGAGCTGGGCAAGGCGCTTGCCCGGAAGGTGCTGCCGGAGCTCGGGCACGAGCGGCCCGTGGCGGCCCACGACAGTTCCACCAACGGCCTGATCAATGCTTTCAAGGAGATGCGCATGGGCGGCTGATGCTGCGGTGCCCCGGCCGCGTGGTGTCCGCTCGAACGGCCGGCACAAATACTGATTGACACGGGCGGCGGTTTCCCGGTACATAATGAGAAATAAATTCTGTCTGTTCCCCGATACTTACAAGTTGATCCGTCATTCATCCAAGGGAGGAGAACCATGATGAGACAACGGCTTGCAACCATCTGCATGACGTGTGCGTTCGCGGTCCTTTTCATATCCATTCCAACCTTCTCCAGTGCCTATGTCGAGGAGGTCGTCATCGACGAGAACCGCTATTTTTCCGACGGTCGCATCAACAGCGATTTTACCTACCACCATCTGCATATCACAGCGTCCGGCGACGGCTGCCTGTTCACGGGAAGCATCACCAACACCTCCGACGTGCTCCAGGCGGTCGACATCACCGTCACGGCCGTGGACGCCTCGGAAAAGGAGCTCTGGCAGCATACGCTGTCGCTTCCGGCCGTCAGCGCAGGCGATTCCTACCAGTTCGAGGAGACCGTCGACGACTGTTCCGAAACCGTACCCTATCGTCTGAAATTTGACGTTTCCGAATAATCGCTGATCGAGAAGATGCAGCCATGCAGGACTTGACCCTGGCCCAGAAGGCGCGAACGGCGATCCGGTCCTTCAAGACCATCGCCCATGCACTGGCGCTGCGGGGCTATTACATGCCGTCGGAAAAAATGGGGCAGCAGCTGGCGGAGAGCCTCATCAGCCTGAGCCCTGAGATCTACGGGACCATGAACGACCCGCGGATCACCGAGCTGAAGGGCCTCGAGTACGTCATCGACCGGCTGCCGAGGGGCATCGAAAAATGCACGCGCATCATCCTGACGGAGGAGGAGCAGATCGGCGACAGCAGCTTCGAGGTGATCAAGCCCCTCAAGCGGCGCCGCACCTGCTACCGCATCTCCGAGAAGGAGATCTGCTTTGCCATCACCCGGGGGTTGAGCGAGATCTACGATATCCTGACCCACCTGACCTTCCTCTACATCGAGGCCCGCAAGATACACGCCCGCATGAAGAACGAGGCGGGCAGCATCACCATTGAATGGACCGACCTGGAGCGGACGGTCAAGCGATACCAGAACAGCGCCGTCAGCCTCAGCGGCACGGAGCTGGATCAGGCCATCTGGAACTTGAGCCTCATCATCGGGCGCCCCTACCACCAAACCCGTCAGTCCTGGGAATATTTTGAAAGCAACAAACGGCGCTCCAACCGAAAAGACTCCCTTTTCTCCCTGATCTACCATCTGGGCGGAACCATCGAGGCGGGGGAGCAGTCCCGGGAGGAGGCGCTGGTCATCTATCTTACGCCGTCGCTCATGAGCATCATCGGCCACCAGCGGTACGGGCAGCAGTGGGCGGAAGACATCAAGATGACGCTGACAGCGCTTGGGCTCCAGGACCGGCCTCTCCACATCATCAGCGCCAACCTCCACAGCACGGTCAACATCCTCTATGGCTACGCATTCAAGGCCAATGACGACGATGCACAGGAGCTCGGGCTCTATGATTTCATCCTGAAGATCCGGGGGCAGGGGGAGCAGATCCGGTTTTATGCGAGGGACCACGGCCTGCATGAAGTTCCGGACCAGTCCGGGAGCCACATCGACTGCCAGATCATCGATATGGACCAGCTGGCAAAGATGCCCCTCCATCCCGACCTGGCGGTTGATCTGGGCGACGGCGCCGGCAGGCCGGTCCTCCTGGTCATGGACTACGCCTTCGGCGCCCAGGCGTTCGAGGTCATGGACTGCCTGCTCCATCCCTATTCCGGAGAGACCCTTGAGCGCCCGATGCCGGTGGCGTCGATTTCGATCATGGGGAAGGCCGGCATCCTGACCGGGGGCAAGGGCGACATCATGCTTGCAACAGCCCACGTGATCGAGGGCACTTCGGATAACTATATCTTCGAAAACGACCTCCGCCCGGAGGATTTTGACAAAGACATCGATATTTATGTCGGGCCCATGATCACCGTTCTGGGCACCTCCCTCCAGAACCGGGAGATGCTGCGGCGGTTTCAGTCGAGCTGGAACACCGTGGGGCTCGAAATGGAGGGAGGCCATTACCAGCGTGCCATCAGCGCCGCCATCATCAAGGGGCACCTTCCGAAGGAGGTCAAGCTGCGGTACGCCTACTACGCTTCAGACAATCCCCTGGTCAGCGGCCAGACCCTCGCCGCTGGGGAGATGGGGGATGAAGGGGTGCGGCCGACCTACATGGTAACCAAGGTGATCCTGGAGAAGATTTTCGCGCCGGAGACCTCCGGCGGGGAAATAGACCCTGCACATCGGGATGGCGCAGAACCCATGGCGCATGAAAGGAGAGGCGAAGATGGAAAAGAGGAGAAGTTCGTTGGTGGGAGCCCTGTCGGCAATAATCCTGGTGGCGGCGGCCATACTGGGGACGGCCCAGGCGGCCCTGGGCGCGGATGCGGCGACCCTGGACCGCCTGGAGCGGATCATCCAGCAGCAGCAGGCCCAGATCGAGGCCCAGCAGCAGGCCATTGAAGAGCTCCGGCAGCAGGTGGCGGGGCTGAAGGCCGAGCCGCCGCCCGAGACCACTGCCGCGGCCCCCGCCCCTGAACCGGAGAAGCCTGCGGTCACCGCCGGAACCCCCAATGCCAAGGTCCAGCTCTACGGCCAGATCGACCGGGGGGTCCTCGTGGTGGATGACGGTGAAAAAACCCGCGGCTACCAGGTGGACAACGACAGCTCCTCGACACGGCTCGGGGTGCTGGGTGCGGCAAACCCCGGCGGCGCGTTCGAGATCGGCACCCGCCTCGAGGTCCAGTTCGAAGCCAATTCGAGCAGCGTCATCAACCAGATCGACAACACCGACGTTGGGCCCGACAATTTCACCAAGCGCTGGCTGGATCTTTACCTGAAGCACGAACGATTCGGAAAGCTCTTTGTCGGGTATGGTGAAACCGCCTCGGACGGCACCTCGGAGGTCGATTTTTCCGGGACGGCCCTGGTCGGATATTCGAGCGTATCGGATGTGGGCGGCGGCTTCTACTGGTATGATTCTTCGCTGGGGGAGCTCGATCTCGACAGCACCATCGGCGACGTCTTCTCGAACATGGACGGCCTCAGCCGCAAAAACCGGATCCGCTATGACTCCCCCAGCTTTTACGGGCTCATGGCCGCCACCTCCTGGATCAACAACGGCGGCGGCGACATCGCCCTCAAGTACGCCTCGGAGATCGGGCGCTTCAAGCTGGCGGCCCAGGCAGCCTATGCCAACCCCGACGGTACGTCCGACACCCTCGACAACCAGTACAACGCCTCCGCGTCCATCCTCCACGACAGCGGCCTCAATTTTACCCTGGCCGGCGGCCTGCAGGAGTACAAGGGCGACCGGAGCGACGACGGGACCTTCTTCTACGGCAAACTGGGGTATCGCCTGGATCTCTGCCCCCTGGGCATCACGGCCTTTTCCATCGACGGGGGCCTCTACGACGACATTCAGCAGGACGGGGATGAGGGCCGCACCTTCGGCGCCCAGATGGTTCAGAACTTCACGGACTGGGCCACCGAGTTCTATCTTGGCTACCGGCTTTTCAAGCTCGACCGGGACGCTGCAGACTATGACAACTTCAACACCCTGATGACGGGGTTCCGGGTGAAATTCTGATGTGGCGGTGGCTGGCGATCCTGGCTCTCGCCGCCGGCATTTCCGCATGCGCCTCCGCCAGGCCTTTCGTCTATGAGACGGACCGGGAGCTCAAGCCGGGGCCGGGGCTTTTCTCCGGGGAGGACGGCGTTTTCACGATCTATGGCGCCCCCGAGGACCCGTCGCCTGTCGGCATGAAGGATCCAGCCCCGACGGAGCTGGACCCCACCGCTCCCCCGTCTTCGGCGCCGGGGAATGCCGGTGCCGAAGAGCTGAATCCCGCGGATTAACGGGCCGACAAAGGTCCGTTCCAGAAACTGAAACCACGTGGCGTCTTCCCCTGCTTACCGGGGCGGGCATTCCTTTAACCGTTTATGGATCTGGAGAATCTGAATGAGAAAAATGAAAAAATGGATGTTGCTGCTGTTCCTGCTGCTGTCCGCAGCCCTGCTGTCCGCCTGTGCGAACATGACCGGCGCTGCCTCGCCCGCCGTTGACGGAATCCTGCAGAAAAAGACGCTGGTGCTGGGGACTTCGGGGAGCCAGCCGCCCTTCAGCATGACGACCCGGGATGGCCAGCTGATCGGCCTGGACATCGATATCGCCAGGGCCATGGCGGATGCCTTGGACGTCACCCTCCAGATCGAGACCATGCCGTTTGCCGAGCTGCTGCCGGCACTCAAGGCCGGCCGGGTCGACATGGTCCTCTCCGGACTGACCATCACGCCCCAGCGGAATTTGGACGTGGCGTTTGTCGGGCCGTATTTCATCTCCGGGAAATCGGTGCTGACCAAGCTGGATACCGTGGCCGGCATAGAGGACGCCTCGGAGATCAACATGCCGGGAATGACCGTGACCGCCCTGGCAGGTTCGACCAGCCAGGAGTTCGTCGCGGCGGTCATGCCCGAGGCCACCTTCGTCCCGGCGAAGGACTACGACCAGGCCGTGGACATGGTGCTGAAAGACGAGGTCAAGGTTATGATCGCCGATTATCCCGTTTGCATTATCTCGGTCTTCCGGTACCCCGGAAACGACCTGATTTCGATGATCCGGCCCCTCTCCTTTGAACCCCTCGGCGTCGCCCTGCCGGCCAATGATCCGCTGTTGGTCAACTGGGTGGAGAATTTTTTGAACATCTGCCAGGGGACCGGGAGGCTGGATGAAATGAAGGAGGTATAGTTTGAAGATGCCTCCTGGGTGGAACTGCTGCCCTGAGCCCCATT
>CAJXSB010000112.1 GCA_913060435.1 uncultured Desulfococcus sp. | reverse complement strand
CCCCGCCACCGTCATCGAAGCCATCGGCGGGGGAAAGCGTGCCGCCGATGCCATCGACCGCTATCTGTCGGGCATTCCCCAGCCCAAGATGCCGCGCGTGCCCGTCCGGCGTGCCCGGGTCGACCATCTGGAGGTGCCGGCCACGACGAAGATGATCCTCAAAAGACCTGAAATGCCGCTGCTCAACCTGGACCGCCGGCGAACCACCTTTCAGCAGGTGGAACTGGGCTATCCCGAGAACGCGGTGCGGGAGGAAGCCCGCCGGTGCCTTCGCTGCGATATCTGCCGCAGGTGCGGCGAGTGCATCGAGGTCTGCCGGGATAAAATGAAGGTGGATGCGCTGCAGATGGGCTATTTCGATTTCGATCATCCCGTGGAGACCGACTTCCGGCGCACCCAGGAGCGCTGCATCCTCTGCGGTGCATGCGCCAACAACTGCCCCAACAACGCCATGCAGATGAAGGACGTCAACGGCGAACGGGTCCTCTCCCTCTGCGGCACGGTGCTGAACCGCAAGGAGATCCTCCACTGCGAAGAGTGCGGAGCGGTCATGGGCACCCGGAAATACATCGAATACATCCGCCGCCGAATCAACCCTGTCGGCAAAGTCGTCGACCAGCGTCTGGTCTGCGATGTCTGCCTCAGAAAAAAAACAGCAACCGCCAGCGCGGAGATCGTTTCCGCTACCCAAGGGGGTGCAAGATGACATTGCGCAGGGGTCAACGGATCGAGGTTTTCCAGCGTTCCACAGACGAGAGCTGGGAGGATTACATGGATGAATACATCGGCTGCCACGGCATCGTCGTCGATCCGGATACATCGGTAAACGACCCCGATGCCCTTGTCGAGGTGAGCCTGGACGGCAAGGGAACCCACCGTCTCCCCCAGGACTGCCTCCGGCCGCTGGAGACCTGATCAGCGGCCGCCGGCCGGCGGATCAACCACCGGGCAAGGCGGCTGACGAGGACCGATGCACATTCGAACACTGATCGAAAAGCGCCGCGCTGCACCGGCCCGAACCATCGACGGCGGCCTTTCGCTGGCGGATGCCGCAGCCGTGATGTGCGCGGAGGGGATCTCCACTATGATCGTCACCCGCGACGGCGCCCCGGTTGGGGCGCTCTCCCGGGGTGATGTCCTGGTGAACTTGATGAAGGATCCCGGGAAGGCTGCCACGGATCTCCCCGTCAGCGAAGCCATGAGTCCGAAGCTGGTCGCCATTTCGCCGGAGGACCGGGTCGATGCCGCCCTAGAGAGAATGATGGCCGGCGGCATTCGGAGCATCCCGGTGATCGAGGACGAAAGTATTCTTGGCGTGCTGCCCATGGAGGTGCTTTTCGAGTGTCGCATCGAGGCCCTGCAGGCGGAAATGCGCCATCTTCAAGATTATATCACGGACCTGCAGGAGGCCGGCATTGACTGAGCACCGCGGACCTCTACCTGGTGCGCATCCATTCTGATTTGGAGCAGAACATGATACATTTTACCCTCAACGATCAGCCCGTATCTGCGGAAAAAGGAACCACGGTGCTTCAAGCCGCCAAGGCCAGCGGCATCAACATCCCCACGCTCTGTTATCATCCAGCAGTCAAGCCTTCAGGATCATGCAAGCTTTGCGCCGTGGAGATCATCGGCCATTCGGGTTCCCCGACGACCATGCTCTCCTGCATCCTGAAGGTTCGGGAGGGGCTGGTTGTCCGCACCGAGAGCGAACTGGTGAAAAAAGCCCGCATCACGGCGTTCAAAAATCTCCTTCAGATGGCGCCTCAGTCCAAGAAAATCCGCCAGATGGCAGAAGCGTACAATGTCCCCCTGGGGCCGCCGCCGGATGGATGCATTCGGTGCCGCCTCTGCATCCGTGTCTGCAAAGAAATCGTCGGGGCGGATGCCCTGCGGATGGAGAAGCGTGATGGGACCCATTTCGTTGTTCCCATCGAAGGCCGCTGCATCGGCTGCGGGACCTGTGCCAATATCTGCCCGACCGACGCCATTACGCTGGAAGACCGGGAAAACGTTCGGATCATCAAGATCCGGGATGAAACCATCGGTCAGCATCCCCTTGCGGTCTGCGAGGGCTGCGGCAAACGCTTTGCCACCCCCAAATTTCTGGCCTACATCGAACAGCGCACCGACCCCCATCCCCATGTCAAGGAGGAGCACCGGTACTGCCCGACCTGCGCCAAGCTTTTTTCCGACCGGATCCGGACCTTCTCGCGACCGGCGAAGCGATAACCGCCCGCAGCCGGGAAGCGCCGTGCCTTCCCGGCTTCCCGTGCGTCGCCATCCACTGCTGCGAACGCCCTTCCCGGGGCCCCTGCATGCGCATTCGACGTATCGACACCCGCCTGTTTTCCGTGGCAAGCCATCGGCGGCCGGGAGTGCATGCCGCCGTTGGTGCCGAAATGAAAAAAATGCCCGGGAAAAATGCCCTTGAAAAGGCGCCGCACGCATCTTAATATCTGGTCTCTAACCGTAGAACCCCAACCTGAGGAGGTTTCCATGAGCATTATCGTAGCCAACCCCGCGCCGGATTTCACCGCGCCCGCAGTCATGCCCGACGGAAGCATCCAGGAGGAATTCAAGCTGTCGGACTATCGCGGCAAATACGTGGTCCTCTTTTTCTGGCCCCTGGATTTCACCTTTGTCTGCCCGACGGAAATCATCGCCCACGACCATCGGGTACCGCAGTTCGCCGAGCGCAACGCGGAGGTCATCGGTGTGTCCATCGACAGCCAGTTCACCCACTTCGCCTGGCGAAATACCCCCGTGGACGACGGCGGCATCGGACCGGTCCGGTTTCCCATCGTTGCCGATATCAAACATGAGATTTCCCGCAGCTATGGAATCGAGCACCCCGAAGCCGGGGTGGCGCTCCGCGCGTCGTTTCTGATCGACCGGGAAGGCATCGTGCAGCACCAGGTGGTCAACAACCTGCCGCTGGGCCGGAATGTGGATGAAATGGTAAGAACCCTCGATGCGCTTCAGTTTACGGAGGAATATGGAGAGGTATGCCCCGCAGGATGGCAGAAGGGCGATGCGGGGATGACGCCGACGTCGGAGGGCGTGGCATCCTATCTCTCCTCTAGAGGCAAGGATCTGTAGTCATGAACCTTTTTCAACCGAAGGAGTGGATATTGAAATGAGACCGACCAGACGCATTCTATCGTTTTTCTGGACGGCCTTATGCGTCCTGGTGGCATCGGGTGCGGTATCGGCCAGTCCGCTGGAGGTCCCCGATGTCACCCTGGCACCCTCGAATTTTCTCGACATCGAGGTCGCCCCGCCCCTTGACTTCTGCGGCGAAGCCGTACCCCTGGAGGATCCCGAAATCCGTGAAGACCTGGAAAAAGAGATGCTCCTGACCATCTGGAACCGCCCGCAGTTCATCCTTTACGTCAAGCGCTCCGGGCGCTATCTGCCCTACATCGAAAAGATGCTCCGGGAAAACCGGATGCCTGAGGATCTCAAGTACGTGGCCATTGCCGAAAGCGCCCTCCTGCCGCACATCGGCTCCCATGCGGGGGCAGTGGGCTACTGGCAGTTCATCAAGTGGACCGGCAGGAGATACGGGCTGCGGATCGACAAGGAGATCGATGAACGCCGGAATATCTTCGCATCGACCCGGGCTGCCATCAAGTATTTCCAAAAGCTGTACGGGGACTTCGGCTCCTGGACCCTGGCCGCCGCTGCCTACAACATGGGCGAAGCAGGCTTGGGCAGGCGCATCGCCGAGCAGGGCACCCGGGACTACTATCATCTCTATCTGCCCCTGGAGACCCAGCGCTATATTTTCAGGATCCTGGCCATCAAGCTGATCCTCTCGGACCTTCCCAAATATGGCTTCAATCTTACGGAAAAAGACCTCTACACGCCTGTCGCCTTCGATAGCGTCCAGGTCAACCTGGCCTCCAGCACTCCCATCCGGGTCATTGCCGATGCCGCCGGCACCTATTTCAAGAAAATCAAGGATCTCAATCCAGAGATCCGGGGCAACAGGCTCGTAAAGGGGAAACATGTCATTCTGGTCCCCAAGGGGGCCGGGAAGGGATTCCCCAAGCGGCTCAGCACGCTCCTGGCGAAGGCTGAAACCCAAAGAGACAACCGAAAAAAAGAGACCTATGTCGTGAAGCATGGCGACAGCCTGACCATGATCGCAGAAAGGCTCGGCATCCCTCTGCGGGACCTGCTCCAGTGGAACCGCCTGAAATACAGCAGCACCATCCACCCGGGCCAGCAACTCGTCATCCTGCGGTGATGCCCCGACCAAAACCTCCGCTCACGGCCCCCGGCGGCCGTCAGACATAGAGCTCCTTGACCCCTTCAAACCGGAGCCGCTTCGGTGGTCGGCCCACTGTGGCGGCCCGGCCGCGAACCTTCAGCTCCCGGATGCGATACATCGAACGTATCTTCCGCTTGAAATTGGCGGCGTCCAGCCGCTTGCCCAGGACGATCTCGTAGACCCGCCGCAGCTCGGGCCAGGTAAATCGGACCGGGACCAGTTCGAAGGCGATGGGAGTGTAGGAGATCTTTCCCTGGATACGGGCCATGAGATCCTTCAGGATCCGGTCCTGGTCCGCGGCAAGGCTCATGCCCCGGGCGGCCAGGGCTGCTGGGTAATCCTTGAGGGGAATCCACGCGGCTGCAGCTGTCCCGCCGACGCCCGGAGGCAATTGACCGGAGAGGCGCTCGAGAGGGACCAGGGCGAAATAGGCCACGGTGATGCGGCACGCCGTCCGGAATGCGCCGGCGCTGCCGTAGGTTTTCAGCTGTTCGATGTAGATGTCTTTCAAGCCGATTTTCGCAACCAGCTTGCGGGCGGCGATCTCCAATAGGTCCTCCCCGCCCGCCATCTCGAGAAACCCTCCGGGAATCGCCCATGATCCGGGCTCCACCGACGCCTCGCTCCGGGTCAGCAGCACCTGGAGGGTGCCGTCCCGGAGGGTGCATACGGCGGTGTTGACGAAAACCGACGGGTGGCTGCAGGGGATCGGTGCATGGGAAGCCTCCGCCGGGATGCCGGCTTCCCGAGGGGCGTCGGCGCCGTTGGAATCCATGTTCCGGCCTCCGTTTTCCTGGTAGAGTTGATGGTTCGCGATAAAGGATGCCACGGCCGGCGGCACCAGATCCCGGATGCTCCGGCCGGCCGATATCCTCTCCCGCACCGCTGTGGCGCTGATGTCCGGAATGCCCGGATCCGGGAGGATGATGTGGGGCGGCTGCGACAGGAGCCCCTGATACCCGTTCAGGTCGTAGCCCGGCCGCGGCACGATGATGAACGGCACCAGGTTTGCCAGCGCCTCGGCATGCTGCCATTTCGCATCGAAATCAAGCACGCAGTCACCGCCCACGACCATATGGAAGTCGCAGCGGTGCCGAAAGTCGGGGTCGTCGAGCAGGCGGGAGAAGGTGATGTAGGTCTCCCCGGAAAGCCGATGATCGATCTCATAGCCGAAATAGCGGATCCGGTCCGTCTCCACCAGTCGGATCATGCGGATGCGAAAGGATGAATATCCCCGATGCTTTTCGAAAGGGTGGCGAAAGGCCGGCATCAGCCACACCTGGTCGATCCGGGGAAGGCTGCGAAGCACGGCATCGGCCATCATGAGATGGGCCCGGGTGACGGGGTTGAAAGAACCGCCGAGGATGGCGATCTGCTGCTTTTTCAACGGCCGCCGGCAGGTGTAGTATTTGGCGTAGGGCGTATGGAAATGACGCCCATAGACGCTCGAGTCATCCAGGTGCAGATCGATGCTGAATCGGCGGCAGTATTCGGCCTTGGCACGGTTCCAGATCTCTTCGTCTACGTAGGGGTTGCCCCGGATCTCCTCGACATCGGCTCCGGATTCCCGGCAGTGGGTCGTGATGGAGAAGATATGGGTCCACGACAGCCCCAGGTCCTCCTTGAGGCGGCGCTCCAGCCCGGGGGTTCTTTCCGCGCCGGTCAGGATATGGACCTCATGGCCGTTTTCCACCAGAAGCCGGGTCAGCGCTGAAAAGAACGCCGCATCGGCGTTGGCGACGCCATGGACGTCCAGGCCGATGCGAAGACGCCGCCGCGTCATTCCAGGCCCCCCGTCCACAGGCGAACGCAAGTGGCGGATATCATGAAAGTTGACCTGTCTCGGTCAGGGCAGCTCCTGCGGATGCCGCCCGCTGAAAAAACGCTGCTGCGGCATCCTCGAACCCGGATACCGGCGACATGGCATCGGTGAGGAGAACGATCTTTTCCGCGATAGAGGTGTTTTCGCTGAACCGGAGGATGTCGTCGACGGTATCCGCCACACAGTGTGACGACGCCTCGCCGGCCACCCAGATCCGGTCGGCCTGGTCGATCCGCTGAAGCAGCCCCCGGTCGATCTGGGTCGAGGGGCTCCCGGGTACCTCCACGGCGGGGCGGATCGCGGAAAAATTCTCCGTGAATCGAGAGGCGCCTTTCAATACAAAATCGAGATCATGAAACCGCTCCCGCCACGCATTCAGTTCATCGAGCAGCGGCGGAAACACCTCATGCCCCCAGGTGCCGATCAGACAGTGGTAGGGCCAGATGACGTGGGCCTGGATCCGAGCCATATAGGTGCGGGTCCACTCCTGATTTGCCGGGTCTGCCGCCCGGTAGCGTCCGGTTTCGAGATCCTCATGGGAAATCCGGGTAAACGGCTCGGGCCGGCGGCCTGCCGCGTCGACCCACCAGATGGGGTGGGCGATGTGGATCTTGTTGTGGGAGTCGAGGGTCACGATCACGCTCCGGATGTCCTCCCCCCGGCGGCGCAGCAGCGCGGCAGTGCGCCTCATGTCTTCCCCGGCGCCCCCAACGTAGAGCTCACCCGCGGGGTCACAGAATGAATTCTGGGGATCGATGATCAATAGCAGCGTTTTCATGGGAGGCCTCCTTCCGCTACCTTTCGTTTGAACACGCTTTTGAGATAGGTGAGATATTCGGCATCCTTGCACATCTGCTTGCCTGGACTGTCGGATATCTTGGCGACGGGCGCCCCCTGGCACCGAATCATCTTGATGACGATCTGCACCGGCTTTTCCGTAATGTCGTTGGTCAGGTTGGTGCCGATGCCGAAAGAGGTCTGAATGCGTCCTTTGAAATACCGGGCGATCTCGATGGCCCGGCGGAAGGAAAGGCCGTCGCTGAAGATGGCCCGCTTGCTGCTGGGCTCCACCTTCATCCGTTTGTAGTGGGCGACCAGCCGATCTCCCCACTGGAACGGATCCCCGCTGTCATGACGGCAGCCGTCGAAGAGTTTGGCAAAATACATATCGAAATCGCTCAGAAACGATTCGAATCCCACCGTGTCGGAAAGGGCGATGCCCAGATCGCCGCGGTATTCCTGTGCCCAGTGCTCGAGGGCGAACTTCTGGCTGTCCACCAGTCGGGGCCCTAGGGCCTGTGCCGCCATGATCCACTCGTGGGCCATGGTGCCGATGGGCGTAAGGCCGTATTTCTTGGCGAAATAGACGTTGCTGGTGCCGATGAGGTTCATGGGCAGCTCTTTTTTCAGGATCTTGATGATACTCTCCTGCCAGTTTCTGGAAAACCGCCGCCGGGTGCCGAAATCGGAAAAGCTGAAACCGAGGTTTTCCTCGTTGGAGGCCCGGACCCGGTCTACCTTGTCGAAAAGCTTCTCCTTCCCCAGCTCAAAATCCGGATGGGGTTGTATATCGCGGAAATAGACCTCGTTGATGATGGAGAGCACCGGCACCTCAAAGAGAATCGTATGCAGCCAGGGTCCGGTGATATTGAGCTTGAAGACCCCGTTTTCGCTCCGGGCATCGATATAGTCCCGCTGCAGCTGGAAGAGCCGGAGAAACTGGATGAAATCCTTTTTCAAAAACCGCATGTCATCCAGGTAGCGGAGCTCTTCCGGCGTGAATCGCAGCGTACAGAGGTGATCGATCTCCGCCGCCACTTTCCCGACCACCGGGGTCAAATCAATTTCCGGATCCCGGCACTTGAACTCGTATTCCACCTCGGCCCAGGGAAACTGGTGCAGCACCCCCTGCATCATGGTGAGCTTGTACAGGTCGGTGTCCAGCAGCGAGTTGATGATCATGGATTTTCCTTTGTTAGGGTCATTTATACTCAAAAATTTATTATGGGATCATGTTTGTTTATCTTTTCTAGGCCACTATTGAAACACAAACCTAACAAAGTCAATTCTTTTTTTGGTAAAAAAAACCTTAATCCCGGCTGCCGCGAAAGACGGACATCTTCTTTGCCGAGCGGTCCGGATTCCCTTTGACATCGCCGGCGGATGTGAGTAGAAAAACTATCCAGATCATCGACTTGGCTTATCGAAGAAGGAGAACCGCCATGAATTTCGAATGCATTTTGTATGAAAAGCAGCAGGGGGTCGGGATCATCCGTCTGAACCGGCCCCGGGTCCTGAATGCCATGAACCGACAGCTATGGCTCGATTTCGAGACCGCTCTGGCCGATGCCGGAGAGGATAAGGGGGTACGGGCCGTCGTGATCACCGGCGAAGGAAGGGCCTTTTCCACCGGCGCCGATCTCAAGGACAGCCGGGATCGAACCATCGAGGACTATCGCATCTACCTCGAATCGCTTCAGCAAGCCTCCCGGCAGCTGATCCGCTTCCACAAGCCCGTCATCGCCGCCGTCAACGGCTATGCCATCGGGTCCGGATTCGAGCTGGCGCTGGCCTGCGACATCCGCATTGCCGATGAAGACGCCCGCATGGGACTGACGGAAGCGACCGTGGCCTCTTCGGTGACCGGCGGGGCGCTGCGGCTGATCCAGGACCTTGTCGGGCCGGGAAAAGCCAAGGAACTCCTTTTTACAGGAGAGCTGATCAACGGACGCGAGGCCGAACGTATCGGCCTCGTCAACCGGGCCGTGCCGGGGGATCAGCTCATGGAAACGGCGATCGCCATGGCGGAAACCATCGCCAAGAACGCCCCTTTATCGCTCTCCTTGATCAAAAAAGGCCTCTACCTGGCCCGGGGCGAAGCAAGCATGGACGCCCTCATGTCATTTGAGATCGAAGCCTGCCTGGCGTGCGTCTCCGCAAAGGAGCGGAAGACATCACTCGACGCCTTTGAAAAAAGAAATCAATAGAATCGGGGAGGAGTCGGAGAGGATCATGTCGCTTGAAAATATCATGAATGCCGAAAGCATCGCGGTGATCGGGGCCTCCAAAAATGAGACCAAACGGGGATATCAGGCCATCCGGACGCTCCTGGATGAAAAATACGAAGGAGCGATCTACCCGGTCAATCCCAAGGAGAAACGAATTCTGGGCCTGAAATGCTACGGGAGCATCCATGACATCGATGGACCGGTGGATCTGGCGTTGATTACAACGCCGGCAAAGACGATTCCCACCATGCTCGAAGACTGCGGGCAGAAAGGCGTTTCCGGGGCCGTGGTCATCGCCGGAGGCTTTGGAGAAACGGGCCGCCAGGGCAAGGCATTAGAAAAGCAGATCCTGGATGTCGCCCGAAAATACGACATCCGGGTGATCGGGCCCAATACCTCGGGTCTCATGAGCCTTGGCAACCACATGAACCTGGTGGGGCTGAAGGGGGTTCCCCGGGGCAACATCGCGCTACTGTCCCAGAGCGGCAACATGGCCCTCACCCTGATCACCGAAGCCAAGCTCCGCAGCCTCGAGGGGATCTCTCACTATGTGGGGGTCGGGAACGAAACGGATGTCAAATTTCACGAATATCTCGCGTTCTTCCAGGAAGACCCCGATACCCGGGCCATTCTCATGTATGTCGAAGGCATGAAGGAGGGCCGGAAATTCCTGCAGCAGGCCTATAAGACCGCCCTCACCAAACCGATCATCCTGCTCAAGAGCGGCCGCTCCTCCACCGGCCGGCAGTCGGCCGGCTCCCATACCGGGGCGCTGGCCGGCATCTCCGAGGTGGCAAGGTCCGCCTTCCAGCGGGCGGGAATCATCGTAATCGAAAACTCCGACGAACTCTTTCCCAGCGCGGAAACCCTCTCAAGTCTGCCGCCCGTCCGCAACAATAAGATTGCCGTTCTGGCAGACGGCGGCGGGCATGCGGTCATCGCTGCAGATCTCCTCACCGACTTAGGCGTCAAGATTCCGGAGCTCAGCGAGAAGACCCAGAAAGCCCTTCGGAAAATCCTGCCGGCAGGGGCCGCGGTGAAAAACCCCGTCGACGTCGCCGGCGGCACGGATGCGGATCCGACCATCTTCGCGGAATGCGCGGACATCATTCTCAAGGACGCCAATGTCGGCGGGCTCCTGATCGTCGGGCTGTTCGGTGGATACGGCATTCGGTTTGCCGAATCCCTGGCCCTGGCCGAAGAGGACGCGGCCCATCAGATGGGGAAGATGGTCAAAAAGCGCAAGAAACCGATCGTCCTCCACAGCCTCTACAATTCCGAAAAACCCCACTCCCTGCATCTGCTGCGCTATTACGGCATCACCGTCTACGATTCCCTGGACATCGCCTGCAAGTGCATCTCCGTCCTGGCAGAACGCGGCAGCTATCTTCAGCGCTACCACGCCAAAACCAATTTCGTTCTCTCCTGGCGTCAGAAGGCCAAACACGAGGGGGCGGCGTTGATCCAGAATGCCCGCAGCGAAGGCCGGAGCGTCCTCCTGGAGCATGAAGCCAAGCAGCTGCTGCAGCTGCACGGGGCCCAGGCCTTCCGGGACCGGCTGGCGACAACGCCGGATGCGGCCGTCGAATTCGCCGGGGAGATCCGGGGGGGCGTGGCTCTCAAAATCGTCTCGCCGGACATCCTCCACAAGAGCGACGCCGGCGGGGTCCGCCTGGGCCTTCACAGCGAGGAGGAGATCCGCAGGGCTTATGCGGAGATCATGGAGAACGCCGAAGCCTTCCAGCCGGGTGCCGACATCCGCGGAGTACTCGTCTCCCCCATGGCCAGAAGCGGCGTGGAGATCATCATCGGTACGAAAACCGACGATCAGTTCGGCCCGGTCATCATGTACGGGCTGGGCGGCATCCTGGTGGAAATTCTGAAGGACGTCTCTTTCCGGGTCCTCCCCATATCGCCCAATTCAGCCAAAAAGATGATTGAAGAAACGAAATCAGCGCCCATCCTCAACGGGGTCCGGGGGAAGGGACCCTATGACAAGCGGGCCCTGAAATCGGTCCTGCTGATGTGCTCCGAACTGATCGAGGCCTATCCGGAAATCCAGGAGATGGACCTGAACCCGGTGATTGTCCACGAACGGGGTGTCAGCATTGTCGACGCCCGAATCATCCTTCACCCGGCGTCCGTCGACCCGACCAGCTGCAACGGCTGACCCGAAAGGAAGGGCTCCCATGATCGCCGAAATACTCGCCACCGGAGATGAAATTCGCACTGGCGCACTCGTGGACACCAACTCCGCCTACCTGGCCCGCAGGCTCGAAGAAATGGGCATAACGGTGTCACGCCACCTCTGCGTTG
>CAJXSB010000111.1 GCA_913060435.1 uncultured Desulfococcus sp. | reverse complement strand
CCCGGTTTTTCGGAATCGCTCAAGCTCCTGGAACATGGAAATGGGGTCATGGGGCACCTTGGTATCGACCTCGGTCTCCTCCATGGGCTTGAGCAGGGCCCGCTGCACGCCGGTCCTGGAGACGTCGGCGCCGACGAGATTCCGGCTGGACGCGATCTTGTCAATCTCGTCGATATAGATGATGCCGTACTGGGCCAAGGTGATGTCTTCGTCCGCCTCCCGCACCAGGTCCCGCACCAGATCTTCCACGTCTCCGCCGACATACCCGGTCTCACTGAACTTGGTGGCGTCTCCCTTGACAAAGGGCACTCCCAGCTTTCGGGCGATCAGCTTGATCATGTAGGTCTTGCCCACACCGGTGGGCCCGATCATGAGGACGTTGTTCTTGATCCGCCCCACCAGCTGGTCCGGTTCCTCGGGATGGCGCTGGGCGTGCTTGATCCGGTTGAAATGGGTGCAGATCTTGGTGGCGAGGATGGCCTTGGCCTGGTCCTGCCGGACGATGAACTGGTCGAGGTAGGCGATCAGCTCCACCGGCTTGAGGTCGAAGTTGATCTGTTGCGGCCGTTTTGGCGCCGTCTTCTCCGAAGGTGCCTCCTGGGCAAGGGCGGCCGGGGAGATGATCTTGACCTCGCCGCCGAATTTCTTGGACAGAAATTCGCTGATCTCCTTCTCAATCTCTTTGGGGTCGGGTGTTTTCGCGTTGTATTCGATGTTGGATTTCATAATGCCAGTATGGTAAGCACATCTTCGGGGGGATGCAATGCCCCTGTCGGATATCCCCCCATGCGTTTCGGGGGCCTGGGCGACGGGCGGGCACGGCCTCCATACCCGGTGTTCCGAATGACGGCGGCTGCGGGATCATGGGCGCTCGTTCCGGGTGCTGTGTCTGGGGCGTGCGGTTCGGGAGAGCTGGGTGGTGTCTGTCGCGGTAATGGTGGAATGGTACGCCCGGCTGGATTCGAACCAGCGGCTTTCAGCTCCGGAGGCTGACGCTCTATCCACTGAGCTACGGGCGCATGGAGGGTTTTTATAATCAAACGGTGGTCATTAGTCAAGCTCGAAAACGCTCATACTCCCGAATTTTGCTGGAAGGCGGGAAAGCCCAGTTTTTCAAGGTATGCTTTGGCTTCGCCGACCACGTAAAGGGAGCCGGCGATGCAGATGGCATCCTTTTCGGCAGCGGTCTCCATGGCATGTCGGACGGCGTCGGCGACGTCGGGGATGACCGTCATGTCCGCCACGAGGTCGCCAGCAGCCCTGCGGAGGGCTTCGGCCGGGAGGGCGCGGTAGATTTTCGGCGAGGTCAGTATCGCTTTCCGGCATTTCGGCAGCAGTGTCTCGAGGATTCCCCGGTAAGGCTTGTCGTCGAGTATTCCGGCGATCAGGGTCACATCCCGATCGCCCATCGCCTCCTCGAGAAAGGTGGCGAGGCTCCGGGCCGCTGCCAGGTTGTGGGCGCCGTCGATAATGATATAGGGGGATGTGGATACGATCTCCAGCCGCCCCGGCCATTTGTTTCGGGCGAGACCGTTGCGGATGGCCGGCATGGGCAGTTTCGTGCCGCTTCGTTGGAGGAGCTCGCAGCCGGCCAGGACCATTGCGGCGTTGTCGAGCTGATACCTCCCCGCAAGGCCGGTTCGCATGCTGGACCAAGAGTGGTCCATGCCGGTGTAGGTGAATTCGCCGCCGGCGGACGGCACAACGTGGAAATCGGTGTTCAACCGATACATGGCCGCGGCATTCTCGGCCGCGGTCTCCGCGATGACGGCCGCGGCATCGTCCTGTTCAACACCGGTGACCACGGGCACCCCGGCTTTGATGATGCCGGCCTTTTCCCCGGCGATCTGGGGGATGGTCTCCCCAAGGTACTCCGTGTGCTCCACAGAGATGTTGGTGATCACCGTGAGGGACGGCTGGACCACATTGGTGGCGTCCAGTCGGCCGCCCATGCCCGTCTCCACCACCGCCCAGTCGACGCGCTGGCGGCCGAACTCGTAGAGGGCCATGGCGGTGGCAAATTCGAAGAAGGTCGGCTCCCGGTCGCCATCGGGGGCCTGACGGACGGCCTCATAGGCGCGGACGACATCGCCGTCCTGAATCGGCTGGTTGTCGATGCAGATTCTTTCGTTGAAGCGGACGAGGTGCGGCGATGTGTAAAGCCCGACCCGGTATCCGGACGCGATCAATATGCTGGCGAGGGCCGAAGCGACGGAGCCTTTTCCATTGGTCCCAGCGACGTGGACAACCCGATAGCCATCCTGCGGATTTCCCAGCGTGCGGAGAATGCCCTGAATGGTCTCGAGCCCCAGCTTGATGCCGAACCGCCTCAGGCCGTACATGGCCTCGAGGCATGCAGTGTAGCGGTCGTTTTCTGTCATCTCAAGCAAAAACGCCCGGAAGGCCGCAATGGGACCTTCCGGGCATGTGTTCACATGTCTTGGTTATCTGCGGTAGCGCTTCTTGGCTGCGGCAATCCGCTGACGCCTCAGGGCTTCGCGCTGCTTGCGACGCCGATACTCGCTCGGTTTTTCGTAGCTCTTTTTCAGCTTGAGCCGCTTGAAAAGTCCATCGTTTTGAATTTTCTTCTTCAAAATACGCATGGCTTTTTCAAGGTCGTTGTCATAGACTTTTACTTCGATAGCCTTCAAATGTACTCGCCCCCTTTTTGCCACCGAACCATGTATTGCGGAATCTGATGATAGCCCGATGTTAGTCAATAACCATGCAAGAATAGCCGAAGATTGCGCCTTTTGCAAGAAAAAAAACAATGCTCCGCGGCTGGCGGTGGTGGTGGATGTACAATATATCTTGACACAATAGCCGCTTTCGGTCATATTCCCCAATTTAAAGAGGCGTGGTCCCATGCTTGCGGGGAAGGATAATCGGTTGCCGCTGTTGCCCCATGAGGGCCCCAATGACGGCGGCAATCGCCCTCTCTTCCAGGCGGGCTGTTTCCAGGCACCCAGAACTATCACCAAAGACGGGTACCATAAATGGCACCAAAACAGGCAATTGATTTAGCAATGGACTGGCAACCAAAAAGGAGGGAAGGTTTATGCGGCTGATTCTGTTGGGAGGCCCGGGTGCGGGCAAAGGCACACAGGCAAATTACATCAAGGAAAAATACCAGATTCCCCAAATCTCCACCGGCGACATGCTGCGCGCCGCTGTGAAGGCCGGCACCGAACTCGGCATGAAGGCCAAGGGCTTCATGGATTCCGGCGGGCTGGTGCCCGACGATGTGATCATCGGCCTTGTCAAGGAGCGCATCAAGGAGCCCGATTGTGAAAAAGGCTTCCTGTTTGACGGATTCCCCCGCACGATCCCCCAGGCGGATGCCATGAAAGCCGCCGGCGTTCCCATCGATGCGGTCGTTGAGATCGATGTGCCGGACGAGGAAATCATCAAGCGGATGAGCGGCCGCCGCGCCCATCTGGCCAGCGGCCGGACCTACCATATTACCTTCAATCCCCCGAAGGTCGAGGGGAAGGACGATGTGACCGGAGAGCCCCTGGTGCAGCGGGATGACGACAAGGAGGAGACCGTCCGAAAGCGCCTCGATGTCTATCATCAGCAGACCGAGCCGCTGGTCAAGTACTATAAGGACTGGGCGGCTACCGGCGAGGCCGGAGCGCCGAAGCACATCCGCATCGAGGGCGTGGGCAAGGTCGAAGAGATTCGGGACGCCATCTTCGCCGGGCTTGATGCCCTGAAATAGCCGCCGTACCGCAGCGCTGCGAGCTGCAGGGTCGGTGTAATATCGGCCGTCGGGTCCGCCAAGAACCGGCGGCCGTGTTGCGTCCGGGGCCGGGGCCGGATCCGCCGGCCCCCATCACCCGTTCCTCGGCCCCATGCCGAGGGCCGAAACATGGTCCGCCGCAATGCGCAGGCCCTCGCTCCGTGTCGCCGCTTCGCCCGACAGCCGGGCCTCTTCGACCCGGTTGAGGATCGCTTTGAATTCAGGGCCGGGCTTCAGGCCCAGTTCCGAGATCAGATCGTGCCCGGTGATCAGGGCGGGGCGGGCCTTCTCCTGAATAAAATCCGTGAAATAATCGTCCAGCAGCTGCTGGATGAACCGGGAGAAATCATCGTCCCGCGGCGCATTCCCACGCTGTTTGCCGCGGTGGTCCGCCAGTGCGTGGAGCAGGATGAGCGGGCTCAGCGGGCCGTTTTTCATGAAAAACCGGGTGACGCGACGCCGGCTTTTTCCGTGCTGTCTGCAGCTGATGAAAAGCTGGAGGGGCTGCAGGTGGCGGCGGATGATGCCTTCGAGGGTGCGGGTTTCGCCTGCAGAGCACCGGAGCCTTTCGGCGGCCGCTTGGGCCATTTCCGCCCCCTTTTCCGCGTGGCCGTGGAAAGTGACGGTTCGGCCCGGCGCCGACCGCCGTGTCTCAGGTTTGCCGATATCGTGGAGGAGGACGGCAAGCTTGAGGAGCGCCGGGGTCTCTCCCGCCAGCCTCTCTAAGCGGCCGGCGCCGGGACCTTGCAGTGACCCGCTCTCGATGAGGATCTTTTCCATTTCCTCGAAGGCGCTCAGGGTGTGGGCCCATGCATCCAAAGCGTGGTGCCGGCCCTGGCGGCATCCCCTCAGCGGCGAGAGCTCCGGCAGGATGCTGAAGAGCAGCCTGTCCCGGGCCATCTGCGTCACCCATGGAAATGCGGGATCCACTGCGAGCAGTTTGAAAAGCTCCGTGTGAATCCGCTCTCCGGCGCTGGTGCAGATCATCGGTGCGCGGTCCGCAACGGCGGCGGCGGTCCTGGGATCGATGCCAAAGCCGAGCTGTGCCGCCAGCCGGTAGGCGCGCAGCAGGCGGATGGGATCCGCCGCCAGGGAGCGGGGGCTGACCATGCGGATCGTCTTGCTGCGGAGGTCTGCCATGCCGCCGGTGCAGTCGATGGTCTCCCCCGATGAGAGGCGGCAGGCCATGGCGTTGACGGTGAAGTCCCTTTTCCGGAGGTCCGATTCGATGGTGGGGCCGTTGACAGGTGAGATGTCGAGGGGGATGCCCTCCGACAAGACCCGGAGGACCTCCTGTCCGGGCTTTCCCAGCGGGAACCAGTGGCCGCCGATCTTCCTGCAGATGGCTTCGGCGAAGCGTCGAGCCGGGGGGAATACGGCGATGTCGTAGTCCTGGGGGCGGCGCCCCAGGAGGCTGTCCCGGACGGATCCGCCTACGAGAAAAGCGTTTTCTGCGCCCGGGATGTCGCGAAGGCTTTCGAGAGGTCTCATGTGGCGGCAGATTTCCTTTGCTGCGAAAGGATTTGAATGGATTTCAGGCGGTCATGGCCGTGGCCCGGGAATAGGCTCGGCGCCCGGATATGGTTTTGCCGGTATACCGGCAGCAGCCTGCCGCAGGTTCCGGGAGGGCGCTGCCAAAAAGTCGTTTGCGGGATGCCGAAATCCCTTGACAGGCTGAAAAACATTGTATAGCAATTAGATAATTATGGCACACCCGCCCGTTGGAGGAAACACCCTAATTCTTCAACCCTAGACCGTAAACTGCAAAAGCATCCATTTTTCTCCATTTATTATCGTGGCTTCAATCTAATCATTTCTGCGTGTCCCATGCCGGAACAGGGGGGTGTGGCGTGGTGTCATCCTCAGCTGCGCACAGTACTGCGCCTTTTTTGCCCAGCGAAATATCCAGAAAAAAAATGGGGGCGCCGGTGATCCGGTCTCCGGGCCGCACCTCGATTTTCCGTATATTCAATTTTTATTAGATATGGGGTATGTTCCATGAATATTACAGAACTGAAAGAGAAGAAAATTAATGAGCTGACCCAGATGGCCCGGGACTTCAAAGTGGAGGGGGCCGCCGGGATGCGGAAGCAGGAGCTCATTTTTGCGCTGCTTCAGGCCCAGATCGAAAAGAACGGCCTGATCTACGGCGAGGGCACCCTGGAAATCCTGCCCGACGGCTTCGGGTTTCTGCGGGCACCCAACTACAACTATCTGCCCGGGCCGGACGACATCTATGTCTCCCCATCCCAGATTCGCCGCTTCAACCTGCGCACCGGGGATACGGTATCGGGTCAGATCCGGCAGCCCAAGGAGTCTGAACGCTATTTCGCACTCCTCAAGGTCGAGGCGATCAACTACGAGGATCCGGAGGTCGCGCGGGAAAAAATACTTTTCGACAACCTGACGCCCCTCTATCCGGAGCGGAAGATCCGCCTGGAGCATGATCCGGAAAACTATTCCATGCGGATTATGGACCTCATGACGCCGATCGGCTTCGGACAGCGCGGCCTGATCGTCTCACCGCCGCGGTCCGGCAAGACCATGCTCCTCCAGTTCATCGCCAACAGCATCACCACGAATCAGAAGGATGTCGACCTCTTCGTTCTGCTGATCGACGAGCGGCCCGAAGAGGTGACCGACATGCAGCGCTCCGTCAAGGGAGAGGTCATCAGCTCGACCTTTGACGAACCGGCGGAGCGGCATGTCCAGGTGGCCGAGATGGTCATCGACAAGGCCAAGCGCCTGGTCGAGCACAAGAAGAACGTGGTCATCCTGCTCGACAGCATCACCCGCCTGGCACGGGCATACAACTCCGTCGTACCCCCGAGCGGCAAGATCCTCTCCGGCGGCGTCGATTCCAATGCCCTTCAGCGGCCCAAACGCTTCTTCGGGGCTGCCCGAAACATCGAGGAAGGGGGCAGCCTGACCATCATCGCCACGGCCCTGATCGATACGGGCAGCCGGATGGACGAGGTGATTTTCGAGGAGTTCAAGGGCACCGGCAATATGGAGTTCCAGCTCGATCGGCGCCTTGCCGACAAGCGGCTCTTCCCCGCCATCGACATCAAGAAGTCCGGCACCCGCAAGGAGGAGCTCCTCCTGGATAAAGACACCCTGAACCGTGTCTGGATATTGAGAAAATTGCTTTCATCGCTCAATCCTGTCGATAGTCTGGAATTTTTACTTGAAAAAATGCAGGGGACGGGTAATAATAAAGAGTTTCTCGATGCAATGAATACATAATGAATCTACAGGAGGCTGGTATTCCATGAAGAAAGACATTCATCCAGAATATAAAACCACGGAGATCAAGTGCGCCTGCGGCAACGTGATGTCGGTGGGTTCGACCAAATCAGACATCTCCGTTGAGATCTGCTCCCAGTGCCATCCGTTTTTTACCGGCAAGCAGAAGCTCGTGGATACGGCGGGCCGCATTGAGCGCTTCCGGAGAAAATATGAGAAATTCAACAAGATGAAGGAAGGGAAGTAGGCCGGAGAGCGCCTATCGGGTATTTGATGGCGGTTGGGGACGGAGAGCGGGATTGGATCGATTATGTTTGATAAGCTGACAGGGATAGAAGAGCGGTTTCTGGAGATCGAAAGCCGCCTGAGCGATTCCAAGGTCGTTCAGGACCGGGAGGCATACCAGAAATATATGCGCGAGCATGCCGACCTCAGCAAGATCGTATCCGTATTCCGGGAATACAAAAAAAACCTGACGGATCTTGAGGACAGCCGGGAGCTCCTGAAGGACGGGGACCCCGATATCAAGGCGCTGGCCCGGGACGAGGTCGAGATTCTCGAGGAGCAGCAGGAGCGGCTCGAACTCGAGCTCAAGAAGCTTCTGATTCCCAAGGATCCCAACGACGAGAAGAACGTCATGGTGGAAATCCGCGCCGGCACGGGCGGGGAGGAGGCGGGACTGTTTGCCGCCGATCTTTTTCGCATGTACAACCGGTATGCCGAGACCAACCGCTGGCAGGTGGAGATCATGAACCACCATCCCACCGGGGTGGGGGGGCTCAAGGAGGTCATCGCCCTGATCAAGGGCAAGGGCGCCTTCAGCCGCCTCAAGTATGAGAGCGGCACCCACCGGGTCCAGCGCGTGCCGGAAACGGAGACCCAGGGCCGCATCCATACGTCGGCGGTCACCGTCGCCGTTCTGCCCGAGGCCGAGGATGTGGACGTTCACATCGAGCCGAACGAGGTCAAGGTGGACGTCTATCGGTCCACCGGCCCGGGGGGACAGTCCGTCAACACCACGGACTCCGCCGTCCGTCTGACCCACCTGCCCACGGGCCTCGTGGTAACCTGCCAGGATGAAAAATCCCAGCTCAAGAATAAAAACAAGGCCATGCGGGTGCTGCGGGCCCGGCTGCTGGACCGGATGATGCAGGAGCAGCAGGAAAAACGCTCCGAAGAGCGGAAAAGCCAGATCGGCAGCGGCGACCGGAGCGAGCGCATCCGTACCTATAATTTTCCACAGGGACGTGTGACGGATCACCGGATCGGGCTGACCCTCTACAAGCTGGAAGCGGTGCTCCAGGGCGAACTGGATGCGGTGGTCGACGAGCTGATAACCTATTACCAGGCCCAGGCACTGAAGAATGCAGAAACCGAGCCAAACCGAAGAGCCGCCATGGACCATTCTTAGCATCCTCAAGTGGACCACGTCCTACTTCACCACCCATCATATTGAAAACCCGAGAGCTTCCGCGGAGATCCTCCTGGCGCATGTTCTGGGGTTCAAGCGAATAGACCTCTATATCCGCTATGACCAGCCCTTGGTGGCCGACGAGCTGGCGCGCTACAAGGCCGCCATCCGACGCCGGGTGCGCCGGGAGCCGGTTGCCTATATCGTGGGGGAGCGGGAGTTCTGGTCCAGGAGCCTGATCGTGACGCCGGACGTCCTGATTCCGAGACCGGAAACCGAGTGCCTGGTGGAGGTGGCCCTTGCGCTGCTGGGGCCGGCGGCAGACGCCGCACCCGACCCGGTCCGGCTCCTCGAGCTGGGCACCGGCTCGGGTGCGGTGGCCCTGGCGCTGGCCGCGGAGCGGAAAGGGGCGGTGGTGCTGGCCTCGGACCGTTCCCCGGCGGCCATTGAGGTGGCCATGCGGAATGCCCGGCGCCACGACCTGGACCAGCGGGTCCATTTTTTTTGCGGCAGCTGGCTGGAATGCCTGCGGCCCGGTCAGCGCTTCGACATGATTCTCTCCAATCCGCCCTATATTCCGACGGCGGAAATCGCCCGGCTCCAGGCGGAGGTTGCAGACTTCGAGCCGCGAAGGGCGCTGGACGGGGGGCCCGACGGGCTGGATGCCGTCCGGATTATCATCGGCCGCGCGCCGGCGCATCTCCGGCCGGGGGGATATCTCCTGCTGGAGATCGGGCATGACCAGCGCTCGGCGGTGGCGTCGATTGCCGGGTCGTCGCCCGATTTCGCCGGGTCGGCGTTCCGCCCGGACTACAGCGGGCATGACCGCATCGCCGTCCTTCGGCGGAAATAGCGGCGGTCCGGCCGCTGCCGGTGCCCGGACCGGCAGGGCAAAAAAAAAGTTGCGCAATGAAACCGGGTTTGTTACATTTTCTCGATTTTTAAATCACACGCCTTTGGACCCGATGCCAGGTGCTTTTTCGGAAGTCGGCACCGGGGTGGAAAAAGGCGGTGGAAAAACCAACCAGAAGGGAGAAACATCAATGGCGTATGTCACCATGAAAGAACTGCTCGAAGCCGGTGTTCACTTTGGTCATCAGACCAAGCGCTGGAACCCGAAAATGAAGCCCTATATTTTCGGGGCCAGAAACGGCATCTATATCATCGACCTCCAGAAGACGGTCCGGATGTTCCGGACGGCTTACGACTTCCTCCGCGATACGGTCGCCAACGGCGAATCGGTGCTCTTTGTCGGAACGAAAAAGCAGGCCCGCGACGCCATCTACGAGGAGGCGAACCGCTGCGAGATGTTTTACGTCTACAACCGATGGCTGGGCGGCATGATGACCAACTTCCAGACCATCAAGCAGAGCATCGACCGCCTGAATCACCTGAACGATATCCTGAACGATGAAGAGATGAGCGGCCTCTATACCAAGAAGGAGCGGCTCCGGCTTGGCAAGGAGCGGCTCAAGCTGGACAACAACCTCGGCGGCATCCGAAGCATGACCCGTCTGCCGGGCGCGCTGTTCATCATTGACCCCAAAAACGAAGCCATTGCCGTCCGGGAGGCGAAACGCCTCGGGATTCCCACCGTGGCCATCGTCGACACCAACTGCGACCCGGACGAAATCGACTATGTCATCCCCGGGAACGACGACGCCATCCGTGCGATCCGGCTGGTTACCGCCAAAATGGCCGATGCCTGCCAGGAGGGACGGGAACTCCTTTCCGAGAAGCGGATGGCCCAGGCCGATGAGGTCGAAGAAGAGGTCTCCGAAGTGACCACCGCCAGTGCAGATTTGAAGCCGGGGGAAAGAAAGGTCATCTCGGACGGCACTGACGGGCCGGTCGTGGAGATCATCAAGCGGACGGCTGCAGAGGGCACAGACGAAGAAGAGACGATTGAAGCTGAGAATGATGCAGCGGGTACAGGAGAATAACAGCAATGACAGAGATCAGTGCAGCAATGGTAAAGCAGCTCCGTGAAAGGACCGGAGCCGGAATAATGGATTGCAAGGAAGCCCTGGGCGAATGCGGTGCCGACCTCGACAAGGCCATCGATTTTCTGCGGAAAAAGGGCCTCGCCACGGCACAGAAGCGGGCCGGGCGCGCCATGACCGAAGGAGTGGTCGAATCCTATATCCACATGGGTGGAAAGATCGGCGTCATGGTCGAGGTCAACTGCGAAACCGACTTTGTGGGCAAGACCGATGACTTCCGGGAATTTGCCAGGAACATCGCCATGCACATCGCGGCGACCAGCCCGGCCGGCATCCAGCCTGAGGACGTGCCCGAGGATGTGCTGGAGCGGGAAAAGGAGATCTACCGCGCCCAGGCCCTCGAAACCGGAAAGCCGGAGGCGGTGGTGGAAAAGATCATCGAGGGGAAGATCGCCAAATTTCTCAAGGAAGTCTGCCTGATGAATCAGGCCTATGTGAAGAACCCCGACATGACCATCGCCGACTACCTGAACGAGGTGATCGCCAAGACCGGCGAGAATATCGTTATCAAACGGTTTGCCCGATTCCAATTGGGGGAATAAAACATTTTGACATCACCGAGATACAAACGGATCTTGCTGAAATTGAGCGGCGAAGCCCTGATGGGAGATCAGGGCTTCGGCATCGATCCGTCGATGATCCAGTACGTTGCCCGGGAGATTCGGGAGGTGGCCAGGCTGGGGTGCGAAGTGGCCATCGTCGTCGGCGGGGGAAACATTTTCCGGGGGATCGCGGCGAGCTCCTACAACATGGACCGGGCCTCCGCCGATCACATGGGGATGCTGGCCACGGTCATCAACAGCCTGGCCCTTCAGGACGCCCTCGAGCATTCCGGCGTCCAGACCCGCGTCCAGACCGCCATTTCCATGCATGAGGTGGCCGAACCGTATATCCTGCGGCGGGCCGTCCGCCATCTCGAAAAAGGGCGCGTGGTGATCTTCGCCGCCGGCACCGGCAATCCCTATTTCACCACGGATACGGCGGCCGTCCTCAGGGCCCAGGAGATCCATGCAGAGATTCTGATG
>CAJXSB010000110.1 GCA_913060435.1 uncultured Desulfococcus sp. | reverse complement strand
CCCCGGTGCCCTCCCGCCAGGGGCTGATCACGACCCTGGCATACCAGTTCGGGAAACAACGGCCGGTCTACTGCCTCGAGGGCTCCATCGCTATTGCCGGGGCGCTGGTCCAGTGGATGCGGGACAACCTGGGCCTGATCAAGACCGCGGCGGAGATCGAGAGCCTGGCGCGCACCGTCGATGACAACGGCGGCGCCTATTTCGTTCCGGCCTTCTCCGGCCTCTTCGCCCCCTACTGGCGGGCGGACGCCCGGGGCGCCATTGTCGGGCTGACCCGGTATGTCCATCGCGGCCATATCGCCCGGGCGGTGCTCGAGGCCAATGCCTACCAGACCCGGGACATCGTCGAGGCCATGGCAAAGGACTCGGGGGTTTTTCTCTCCCACCTCAAGGTCGACGGCGGCATGGTGGCCAATGAACTCCTGATGGCCTTCCAGGCCGACATCCTCAATGTACCCGTCATCCGCCCCAAAATATCGGAGACCACGGCCCTGGGAGCGGCCTATGCGGCTGGGCTGGCTGTCGGCTTCTGGCCGGACCTCGACAGCCTTCGGCGAAACTGGGCCGAAGACAGGACCTGGCGGCCGTCCATGGATGAGGAGACCCGGAATTCCCTATACCGCCAGTGGAAAAAAGCCGTTGAACGGACCTTCGACTGGGTCGAGTAGCGGCTGCGTGGCCTCTGAGGGACGCTCCGGCGAATGGATGCGCCTCGGAATGCGGCCCGGGCCGGCCACAGAAGACCCGCACCGGAGCCTTGGGCCCACGGCCTTTCTGACGATTATACAAATGGAGGTGCTGGATGAATCGGGATGACATGCTGAAACGGATTGACCGGCATGACGGTGAATGGGACGTTATCATCATCGGCGGGGGCGCCACCGGGCTGGGCACCGCCATCGATGCCGCCTCCCGGGGCTACCAGGCCCTGCTGATCGAGCAGAGCGACTTCAGCAGGGGAACTTCGAGCCGGAGCACCAAGCTGGTCCACGGCGGCGTCCGATACCTTCAGCAGGGAAACATCTCCCTGGTGCTGGAGGCCCTCAAGGAACGCGGCCTCATGCGCCGCAACGCCCCCCACCTGGTCCACAACCGACCCTTTGTCGTGCCCAACTACGACTGGTGGGAGGGCCCTTTTTACGGCATCGGGCTCAGGGTCTACGACATGCTGGCCGGCCGGCACGGCTTCGGTCATTCCAAGGGGCTTTCCAAAGAGAAGACGCTCTCGTATATTCCAACGCTGGAGCCGAAAGGGCTCCGGGGCGGCGTCATCTATTACGACGGCCAGTTTGACGACGCCCGCCTCGCCGTAAATATGGCGCAGACTGCGGTGGAGCAGGGCGCCACCGTGATCAACTACATGCAGGCGGCATCCCTCCGCAAGTCCGGGGGCATGGTTCGGGGGGTGACGGCCCGGGACCTGGAAAGCGGGAAGGAATACTCGCTGGCGGCCAAGGTGGTCATCAACGCGACGGGGGTTTTTTCGGACGCCGTCCGGAGGATGGATGACCCGGATGCACCCAGGATCATCACCCCCAGCCAGGGGGTGCACATCGTCCTGGACAGATCCTTCATGCCGGGGGATACGGCCATCATGGTGCCCCACACCGATGATGGACGCGTCCTTTTTGCCATCCCCTGGAAAAACCGGGTGGTGGTGGGCACCACGGATACCGAGGTGACGGACGCATCCCTCGAGCCCTGCCCGCTGCCCGAGGAGATCGATTTTCTGCTTGCCCACACGGCCCGATACCTGACCCAGGACCCCACCCGGGAAGACATTTTGAGCGCATTCGCGGGCCTGCGACCCCTGGTGAGCATGGGCAGCCATGAAAATACCGCCGCCATCTCGCGGGACCACACCCTCAATATTTCGCGTTCAGGACTGGTCACCATTACCGGCGGGAAATGGACGACCTACCGAAAGATGGCCGAGGATACGGTCGATCAGGCGGCGGTGCTGGCCCAGCTGCAGGAGCGACCCTCGGTGACGAAGGATCTCAATATCCACGGATTTCACCAGAACGCGGCACAGTTCGGCCATCTGGCGGTCTACGGCGCCGATGCCCGGGCAGTCCAGGAGGTGCTGGGGGAAGACCCCGCCTGGGGCAAACCCCTGCACCCCGATTATCCCTACCTGGCCGGAGAGGTTGTATGGGCGGTCCGACATGAGATGGCGCGCACGGTGGACGACTTCCTCTCCCGGCGCCGCCGGGTACTTCTGGTCGATGCGGGGGCCAGCATCGAAATGGCGCCTGCCGTCGCCCGCCTGATGGCCCGGGAGCTGGGCCGCGATCGACGGTGGGCCGAGGAGCAGGCAGCGGAATTTTCGGCGCTGGCCGGGGGATACCTCGCCGACGGCATCTGCCCTGTGGTCCCGGGCGCGCGGATGCCGGAGGATGACGGCGCAGGCTAGAGGAGTACCCCCTTCAGGAGGGACATCACTGCATCCCCCCCCTTCGACTGGGCGTAGTCCAAAACGACGGGGATGAATTTCCCCACCATGTCCGGGCTCATGCCGAGGCTCGAGAAGCTCTCGGACAGCGCGCCCATGCCTCCAGCGGCCTGGGCCGCACCGGCGATGCTCGATCCGCCGCCGCCCAGGGCGGAGGTGACATCCCCCAGGGAGCCGGCCATACCGCCGGTGTCTTCACTGCCGCTGTCGGTATCGGCGTCGGCCTCGGGCTTGGGCGCTTTATCGAGAAGGGTCGTCGCTTCGGGAACCGCGTCGCTGACCTGGTCGTATTCGTCGGGGCTGAGCTCCTGCTTGGCCGTACTGAAAATGGCGCCGGCGCCCCCTTCTGCCTGGTCCGTCGTCACGCCGAGCTGACGGGTCAGGAGATCGACCAGCCCCATGTCTCCGGCGTTTGCCGCGACAGCACCGCCAATCAGGATCCCCATCACGATGACCGTTGTCTGCAATGTCCTCATATTGCTCCTCCGCTGCATAGTGGTTGGTGGAAAATCCCCGAATCCTTGCGCCGACCGGGCAAGGCGGGACCTATAGAGACATGGTAGGGATCTTTTTCCCCGTTTCAAGCGGGCGCCCCGATGATGTCTCGACGGCGCCCTTCCATCACAGGGTTTTCAGGAAGGCGTCGGCTTCATCAATGGAACGGTTCATGTCGGCGATCAGGCGTTCTATTTCGACTTCGATGCTGTCTGCCTCATTTTTGAGGGCGCCGATGGCCATGGCATTGAGGTTGTGCTTCAGGTAGAGGACATAGTCGTTGAGGTTCCGGAGGACCGGCGCCATGCTCGATTCGGAGCGGCGCATAGCGGTCTGAAGGGTGCGGAATCGGCTGCGGGTAGCCGTCAGCTTGGCCCGGCTCTGGCGCTTCAGTTTCGGATTGCCGATCTCCTCGATCTCCCCCTCCCATTCATCAAAAAGGTCCGCCCCGATGCGCTCGACCTTGTCGATGCGCGTGCCCAACGCATCAGCCCGCGCCCGACAGTCTTCGTAGTCGCGGTTCAGATGGTCATAGACCCTTTCGAGGTCGCCGCCGTCAAATCCGTAAAGGCTCTTGATCCGGGTGAGCACATCCTGGAATTCTTCGGAGGCCTCCTCCTGGTCGGCCCGGACGTTTTCGACCTCGTCTTTCAGGAGGTGCCGCTTTTCCTTTCCCAGCGATTCCCATGCGGCGTAATAGGCCGACTGGCAGGCCGCAAGGGATGTGGCGAGGAGCATCGCCAGGACGGGTGCAAGGGCCCTTCGGGGGATCATGCATGTCTTCGGGCATGTGGTCGGGGACATCATCGCCATCTCCTGGTGCCGGATGCCGGCGGGCAATTGCCTGCATCGGCCGTTTGGGGTGTTCGGGATGGTACTCAACTTTCGAGATTCGTTAAATCGATGGATATGAGGTGTTCACCGGCGGATGAAACCCGAAAGTTGAGATGGTAGTCGTCGCTGGCTTCCATAGCCGAATCCTCCTGGTATGTAAAGGTTGGGAAGGCCCGGGCGTCCGGGGCGGCATGGGGGGCGCATGGCTTCCGGAGAAGATGGCTTCCAAATGCCGCTGTCGGATGAACCCTCGGCCGTCGCTGGTTGCGGTGTTCGCACCTCGGGGCGAAAGAAGGTTGACGCCGGCAGGCACATATTCTACATACCGGAAACGTCTGCCCAACTCCCAACAGAAAGGAGCGCATGCCGGTTCGGCCTACGGCCGGCATGGAACAATCATGAGCATGAACATCGTAGACAGGATCGACAATCTCGTCAAGGTCGAGCACGTGCTGGTCAGCGTGTCCGACAAGAGCGGCCTGGAGGCCTTCATCCCCGGACTGGTCGACATCAACCCCGATGTAAAGATCTTCTCCACCGGCGGCACCTACGGCCGGATCCGGGAGATTCTGGGCGATGCCGCCGCCAGGCACCTGACCCAGGTCTCCGACTACACCGGCCAGCCGGAAACCCAGGGCGGCCTCGTGAAGACCCTCGACTTCAAAATCTACCTGGGTCTGCTGACCGAAACCCACAACCCCTCCCATCAGGACGACCTGAAGCGGACCGGTGCCGTGCCCATCGACATGGTCGTGGTGAACCTCTACCCCTTCCGCGAGACCATCGCCAAGTCCGACGTCACCGTGGAAAAGGCACGGGGAAACATCGACATCGGGGGGCCCTGTATGATCCGGGCCTCGGCCAAGAATTTCATCCGTGTGGCGCCGGTGGTCGATCCGGTCGACTACCCCGACATCCTCGATGAGATGCGGGCGCGCTCGGGAGAGACCTCCCTTGATCTCCGCTTCCGCCTCGCCCGGAAGGCTTTCGACCATACGGCCGGGTACGATCAAGCCATCGCCGGGTATCTGGCCGAACAGACCTTCGACGCGGTAGAGCGCTGCTACACCGACAGCGGCCGGTGAGGCCAGGGGACTCCGGTGTGCCCCATCCATGGTGCGGCCAATGGGCATGAAGATCCTGAGCACCATCATCCCCATGTTCGCCGTCATCCTTGTCGGCTGGATCGCGCGGAAGCGGGGCCTGATTTCCGATGCCTTTCTCGGGCCGGCCAACCGGCTGGTCTTTCACCTGGCCATTCCGGCCATGGTTTTCCGGTCGATCTCCCGGGGCAGCTTTGCCCGTGACTTCAACCTTCCGGTGGTGGCGATCACCCTCGCCGCCGTGCTGACGGTCTTCTGTGTCATGTGGGGCATGGGGCTCACCGTCCACCTCGAGCGGCGCCGGTTTGCCACCTTCATCCAAAGCGCTTTTCACGGCAACCTGGGGTATATCGGCCTGGCAGTGGCCTACTATTACCTGGGGGACGAAGGGCTGGCCAAAGCGAGCATCCTGGCAGGGTTCGTGATGATCCTTCAGAACCTGCTCGCCGTGATCCTGCTGCAGTGGTACGGTGACGCCGCTGCCGACCGCATCGATCCCTTGCGCGTGGTCCTGGGCGTTGCGGGAAATCCCGTCATCCTGTCGGCCATGGCCGGGATTCTGTTTTCGGTGTCGGGAATGCCGCTGCCGGTCATTCCCGACCGGGCCCTCAAGATTCTGGGGGACCTGGCGCTGCCGCTGGCGCTGCTGCTCATCGGCGCCAGCCTGACCTTCGGCTTGATGCGGACCCGGCCGGTGGCGCTGATCACGTCGAGCGCCATCAAGCTCGGCCTGCTGCCCGGGCTCGGCCTTTTTCTATTCCATCTGTTCGGGGTCCCCGCCGGGAGCTATCTCCCGGCGATGATCCTGCTGGCGTCGCCAACTGCCACCATTGCCTATGTCATGGCGGCGGAGATGCAGGGCGACACGGCCTTTGCCGCCGCCGCCATCTCCGCCAGCACGGCCTTCTCCGGCGTCACCTTCGCCGTGTGGCTTCACCTGGTATAATACAGCAACGGAGATTTTGAATGACATCCAGTTTGGAACTCTATTTCAGCCGGGCCCTGGTCACGGGCGGTGCTGGATTCATCGGTTCGCACCTTGTCGACGCCCTGGTTTCGGCAGGCTGCGAGGTCTGCATTCTCGACAACCTTTCCAGCGGACGCCTGGAGAACCTGAGCCACCTGGGCGACCGGATCACCTTTATCGAGGGGGATATTCGGGATGCCGGCACCCTGGCCGAAGCAGCCCGGGGATGCGAGGTGGTCTTCCACGAAGCGGCCGTCGTCTCGGTGACCAAGACCGTGGCGGCGCCGGTGGAGACTGCGGCGGTCAATGATATGGGAACGCTACAGGTGCTCGAAACCGCGCGCCGGAGCGGCGTCCGGAGAGTCGTTTTGGCGAGCTCCTCCGCGGTCTACGGGGATGACCCCGAGATGCCCAAGCACGAGAAGATGCGGCCGAAGCCCATGAGCCCCTATGCGGTTCAGAAGCTGACCGGGGAATACTATGCCCGCCTCTACCATGAGCTATATGACATCGAGACGGTCTCCCTCCGGTATTTCAATGTCTACGGTCCCCGTCAGGATCCGTCGTCGCCCTATTCGGGTGTTATTTCGATCTTCATGACCCGGGCCTTGTCCGGCGAGCCGCCGGTGATCTACGGTGACGGCGAGCAGCGGCGGGACTTCGTTTTCGTGGCGGACGTGGTCCGGGCCAACCTGATGGCGGCGGGTGCGCCGGGGGCCGGTGGCGGGATTTTCAACGTGGGCACGGCCAGCGCCATGACCGTCAACGACCTGTGGCGGCGCATCGCAAACCTCGCCGGCATGGACGCCGCCCCTGTCCACGCGGCGCCCCGGGCGGGCGACATCCGCGAGTCCCGGTCGAGCATTGCAAATGCGGCGGCGGCGCTGGGGTTCCATCCGGATTATGATTTTGAAAAGGGCATCGCCGCCACCATGGCCTGGTATCGCGAACGGGCGGAAAGGAACGCTTCATGACTGTTGTATTCAATTCGGTGCTGGTGACCGGCGCCGCAGGCTTCATCGGGTTTCACCTGGCCCGTCGCCTTCTCGAACAGGGGTGCCGGGTGGTGGGGCTCGACAATCTCAATGAATATTATGACGTCTCCTACAAGACCGCACGTCTTGAAAAGCTCTCCACCTATCCGGAGTTCACCTTTGTCCGGGAAGATCTGGCCGACCGGATCGCCATGGTCCGGCTGTTTGAAAAAACGCCCTTCGACGTGGTGGTCAACCTGGCCGCCCAGGCCGGGGTACGGTACTCCCTGGTCAATCCCCATGCCTATGTGGCGTCCAACCTGGCGGGGTTCGTCAATATCCTGGAGTGCTGCCGGCACAACGGGGTCAAACACCTCGTCTTTGCATCCTCCAGCTCGGTTTACGGCGCCAATACCCGGATGCCGTTTTCCGTCCACGACAATGTCGACCACCCGGTCTCGCTCTATGCTGCGTCGAAAAAGGCCAATGAGCTCATGGCCCACACCTACAGCCATCTCTACGGGCTCCACTGCACCGGCCTTCGGTTTTTCACGGTCTACGGCCCCTGGGGGCGACCGGATATGGCCCTGTTTCTTTTCACCAAGGCGATCCTGGAGGACCGCCCCATCCAGGTGTTCAATCACGGAAAGATGCAGCGGGACTTTACCTATATCGACGACATCATCGAGGGGGTCGTCCGGGTCATGGGCAATCTGCCGCAGCCCAACCCTGCCTGGGACGGCGACCATCCGGATCCGGGCACCTCATATGCGCCCTATCGGGTCTACAACATCGGCAACAACACATCGGTGGAGCTGAATGATTTCATCGCCGCCGTGGAAAAGGCGCTGGGGAAGACAGCCGTCAAGGAATACATGGATATGCAGCCGGGGGACGTTCCCGCCACCGTGGCCAATGTCGACGACCTGATGAAGGATGTCGGGTTCAAGCCGGATACGCCCATTGAAGTCGGCATTGCACGCTTCGTGGCGTGGTATCGGGAGTACCACCAGGTGTAGATATCGGTAAAGAGCGCTGCGAATGGGCCCGGAAAGGCCGGTCCCCATGGGTGGGGCGGCCTTTTGCGGGTCCATGTGACGAGGCCAGGCTGCTGCGGGGTAGGATCAGCCGGCGTCTCCGAAGGAGCGCTGAAAGAGCGCCTCGATGGCCTTGGCGCCGTCCTCGGTCAGGTTGCGGGTGCCCGTGCCGACAAAGGTGGCGTCGGCGATTACGGGGGTGTCGGCGACCCATGCGCTGTCCTTCCAGGAGAACCAGGCCTTGCGATCCTGGTCGTAGACGCTCACGGGGCGGTTGAAGAGCTTGGCCAGTTCAACGCCCCAGCCCGTGCCGCCCTTGACCGTGTCGTCGGGCTGGATCCAGCCGATGGCGAAAACGTGGTAGCCCTTGTTAACCATATGGAAGATGGACTGGATCACCTTCCGAATCTTGTCCGCCTTGGCGTAGGTCCGCCCCATCCGTTTGGAGACGATCTCCATGCTGATGTCGCCTTTCCGCAGCTCTTCCGCACTCAGGACGTGGCAGTTCTTGTCGCGCTCGGTGGCATGGCCGTCGAAGGTATAGTTGACCTCCCCGATGCCCCAGCACTCGGCATGTTTTCCAAATTCGGTCTCGGCCCCTTTGTGGCCGCCGCTGTACAGCGTTACCTCAGAACGTTCCATCATATCGTTCATACCCTTTCTTGTGTTTTTTTCGTCGCAAGGCATATCCGACCGGACTGCGCCCTATCAAAACAATTCACCCCGCCGCAGACCGGCAGGGTGAATATCGCTATCATAAAGCAATTTTTCCGCGATGCAAGGGATTTCATCAATTTTTAACGCTTTTCGAGAAGATCCGCCCAACCAGCCTCACCGGCTGCTGAAATCCTTCAGGAATCTTTCCAGAAACGTATCCATTCCCGGGTGTGGCGGCGGCTTGTCGGGAATGAATCCAGGGGTGTAGCCCCGCTTCAGGAATGGCAGAAGCATCTCGGTGCTCCCGCTGATGATGTGGATGGGAACCGACCGGGATTTGCCTGGGCCGGTGATCTGGGGGCTGGGCTGGTGATCGCCGAGAATGATGACGAGGGTGTTCCGGTCGACGCATCGCTCCAGGAAATCGGCGATGACGGTGAGGTCGTAGGCGATGGCTGTGGCATAAGCCTCATGGGCGTTGGACAGATCCGGCCAGACCACGGGAAAGCGCCGCGGGGGAATCTCATGAAAGACCGACCCGTCCCCGATCCGGTCGGCCTCTTCAATGAACCGCGGCTGGCAGTGAAACGCGGCGTGGCTGGAGACCAGGATGAATTCGATGAAAAGCGGGGTTTCGGCCGTGCGGATCTCTTCCCGGCAGATGCGGTCCAGAACGAACTGGTCCGGCATGGTCGACCAGCCGAAGGGGGGGCCGCGATAGCCCAGGGAGCTGGCGTCGTACTTCTGCTGAAACGCGAACCAGGCATCTTCGGGCCTGGGGGTTTGGGTGCCCGGCGCGACGCAGACGGTGCGATAGCCCGCCCGGTTGAAATAGTGGGCCAGGGGTTTGATGTTCGAGTCCAGGAGCAGGCCGAAACCGAGATGGGTATCGGTCATGACGCCCCCGGAAAAGGCCCCGTGGGCGAGCCAGGACGACCCCGATATGGTCGGCGACCGGAGGAAGGTGGAGCAGGCGGAAAACCGGGGGCTTGATTCCAGCCTCCGGAGGGCGGGCGCGACGATGGCGAAATGGCGGGGATCCTCGAAAATCGTCTCGCCGTAGGATTCCACAAAGAGAAGCAATACGTCTCGCCCCTCCAGCCGGTCGAGGGCGGATGGGAGCCGTGCATTGCGCTTGGCCGCCCTTTCCATGCGGGCGATCTGCCGGCGTCGCGTCCGCTCCACCGTAAAGATGAAGCCGACCTCGTCGGAGATCCGGGGCCATACGCCCGCGGCAAAAAAGTTCGGGTTCGGCGATGGGGCAAACAGCACCCAGGCCAGGGAGAGCAGCAGCATCAGGTGGGCGGTTGTCATGAAGACGATGCGGGAGGCCGCGTCCCGGAGCTGCCGATGCATCCACCGGAAACCGCCGTAGAAAAGACCGAAGGCGATGATGACACCGGCTGCGGCGGCAGCGCTCCAGCGGAAGAAAACAGCGGGTGCCGTTGTATCGTAGAGCAGGCTCAACAGATCCGGCAGGAACCGGCTGTCGATGAACAGGTTGAAGGGGCGGTCGAAATAAGCGGGTACGAGGCGGTCGGCGACGCGGAAGACCCCCGCGAAGATCATCAGCGCGGCGAGTGCAGCCGCGATCGCCCTGGAAAAGCGCAGGCGGTGCCGCGCAGCGAAACAGAGAAGCCAGAGTGCGCCGAACAACTCCTGGGACGGCCGGATCAGGCCGGTAAGGTGCATTTCCCTGGCCGGCCAGGTCATCTGGGCCAGTAGATTGAGGCATAGCCATACGGCCAGAAATACCGCGCTGCCGGCCGGATGCGGGAGTGGCGTCGGGGGTGGGCGCACCATGGGGGTTGAAAAACTCCTCCATTGATCATATGCTGAACCGATTGAAAACTACGAAAAGAGAGCGCCTTTGTCAATCGATTCCGCCGCCCTGCCCCAGGCGCTTCGGCGGCAGGCGCGGTATGCCGCTGGTGCCGCTGCCGCCGCCCACGCCGGGAGCTTTTTTCTCATTGGATACTGGGCTTCCTTTGCCCGGGCGACGGCATGGCTCGGGCCTGCATCGGCTGCCGGGGTCTGGCTCGTCTGCCGTCTCGGGTCTCTGCTGCCCCAGAATCGGGCCGGTGGGGGCGGGGCCGTCTTTTCCGATCTGGGGCCGGCCCACAACATCACCCTGCTCCGGGGCGTTCTCACCGCGCAGCTGGCGGGTTTCGTCCTGCTGCCCTGGCCTCGAATGAACGCGGGCCCACTGCCTTGGCCATGGCTGCCCGGGGCGCTCTATGGTGCCGCCGTGATCCTGGACGGCGTGGACGGGTGGATCGCCCGCCGGAGCGGCCGCATCACCCGGATGGGGGCGCAGCTCGACATGGAGACGGATGCCATGGGCCTGCTCGCCGCGTCGGCGGTGGCGGTCGCCGCCGGGAAGCTGCCGCCGGCGCTGCTCGCCGCAGGGCTGGCCTACTACCTGTTGTCGGGGGGCGTCTGGATCCGGACCTGGCTGGGCAAGCCGTCGGGCACCGTACGCCCCTGGCAGGGGGCCCGGGTCATCGCCGGCTTCCAGATGGCGGTGGTGGCTGCGGCGCTCCTCCCTCCTGTGGGCCCGAGAGCTGCAGCCCTTGCGGGATGGATCGTTCTGGTGCCGCTCCTCACCGGTTTTGTCCGGGACTGGCTGATTATCTGCCGCCGCGCTACCAACGATTGTTTCACCGATGCCTGGTGGGGCCGAATGCTCCACGGCATTGCCACCCGTTGGGCGCCCGTCGGCGGCCGTTTTGCGGCCCTGCTGGCCGCTGCGTCCTGGTTGGCGCTGCAGCCCTGGCGCGGGGAAAGTGCGGCCCTGGCAATCGCGGCCACATTCGTGGGGGCCGGAATGGCGGGTCGGACCGCAGCACTCATTATTGTCTGGATCTCCGGGGCATGGATTTCCGGCGGGGGGCCGGGCGCGGGCAGTTGGGTATCCTGGGAGATGCCGGTCCTCTTTGCCGCGTCGATGGTGGTCCTGATGACGGGCACCGGCCCGGGCTCTCTGTGGCGCCCCGAAGACCGTCTCTTCGCCCGCCGGGCGGGAGTGCGGCGGTGTTGAAGCGCTCGCTGC